>DAOLYC010000039.1:0-11391 GCA_035425605.1 Ferruginibacter sp. | reverse complement strand
GAACTGATGGGAGATGCAGATTTAATAAATAAAGAATTAGACAGATACCGTGCAGTAACTGCCAATGAAATAAAAGAAGAAAGTAAAATAATTTTTGAAGAACAGAATACAAATACACTGTATTATTATTCTAATAACTAATTATTGAATGAACAGAAAAGAAGCGCCACAAATTAAAGATGCTATCGAATTTAATTTGCAACTTAAACCCTACAGGAAATTTAATTTAAATAATAACGTACCTGTGTATGCAATAGATGCAGGTGCCCAGGATTTGTTACAAGTGGAAATGGTGTTTTATGCAGGCAATTGGTTCGAAAAACAAAACGGTATAGCACCTGCAACCAATAGTTTATTAAAAAACGGCACTAGTAAAAAAACAGCTTTTCAGCTAAATGAAGAATTTGAATATTACGGCTCCTATTGCAGCCGTGCCTGTTACAACGAAACAGCCGTTGTTTCAATTTCCACATTAAACAAACATGTAGCCGCACTATTACCCATTGTGAGAGAGATGATAACCGATTCGGTTTTTAGTGAAGATGAACTAAACATCTTTAAACAAAATACCAAACAACGGCTTAGCGTTAATTTACAAAAATGCGATTTTGTTGCCAATCGTATGACCGATGTTTATTTATATGGTAAAGATCATCCGTATGGAAAATATACCGATATAGCAGAAGTTGATGCAATTGAAAGAGATTTGATTAAATCATTTTATAAAGATTATTACATTAATGGACAGGTGGTAATTTTTGTTAGCGGTAAATTACCAAAGGATTTAGAAATATTACTCAACAGCGCTTTTGGAGATTTACCACTGCGTGCATTTGACAACCAATTTTCAAAAATAGAAACGTATCCATCAGCTGAAAAAAAATACCGCATACAAAACGATGTTAATGGTGTGCAGGGCGCTATACGTATTGCACAGCTTTTCCCCAACAGGCACCACCCCGATTATATGAAAGTAATGGTGCTAAACACTTTATTCGGCGGATTTTTTGGTAGCAGATTGATGAGCAATATACGTGAAGATAAAGGTTATACTTACGGTATTCATAGTTTTGTACAAAACCATATTCACAACTCGGCATGGATGATTAGTACTGAAGCTGGTAAAGATGTTTGCGAAGCAACTATTGAAGAAGTGTATAAAGAAATGAAAATTTTAAGAGAAGAAATTATTGACGAAGACGAATTATTATTGGTACGTAATTATTTAATAGGAACTATCCTTGGCGACCTGGATGGCCCTTTTCATATTAAAGGCCGGTGGAAAAGCCTGATACTTAATAATCTTACCGATGATTATTTTTATAAGTCTATTGAAACTATTAAAACAATCTCTGCAGAAGAACTTAGAGAATTAGCAAAAAAATATTTAAATCCCCGGGAATTTTACGAAATAGTTGTAATTTAAAAAACTACAAGAACAATATAATGAAAAAGTGGTTTTTTAAAATATTGGTTTGCTCGGTAAATGTATTTATACTGGCTTATATTTTACCCGGTATCCATATCGTTGATTTTTTTACGGCCATACTTGTTGCCATTGTATTATCTCTATTAGATGCCATTGTAAAACCGTTACTCATTTTATTTACATTACCTGCCACTATTCTTACTCTTGGGCTATTTCTTTTTGTTATTAATGCCAGTATAATTTTGCTGGATGCCTATTTTGTACATGGGTTTAGTGTACAAAGTTTTTGGCATGCATTAATTTTTGGAGCTTTGCTTTCTTTTTTCAATTCGCTGATACATAAAAAAGCTTTTCCCGATGATAAAAAAGGTGTAAACAGTTAACCTTACACATAAAAGAGAAAAGGAGAAAAAGCCTTAATTGTTTTCGTCTTTTTCTCCATTGTTCTCTTAACTCAAAAGGAACTTAATCAATTTTCATATTATATCGCTTAGCCTGAAGTTTAATTATCTTTTCCACTTCTGTTTCTAAAGTGGCTTCTTTGTTCTGCCCGGCATTCTTTTTTCTCTCTGCGCTAATATAGTCTTCACGTTTTTTACTAATTGCTCCAATCTGGTTTTGGATATTGCTTCGTTGCACTTTTTGAGCAGTAACTATTTTTTTAAGAGCAACAATATTTTTCGATTGTAAACTGTCGGGCAATGTTTTCCTGTCAAGTTTATCAAAGAAATTTTCATCATTTGCATAAGCATCAACCAGGTCCCAATTATCGTTTCTATACAAATTTGCATTGCTTTTAACCGCTGCTCTTTTTAAGGCAGATGACTTACTGGTTGAATAGTTCATCTTATCAACAGATTCCTGCATTTCTTTTTGTGCATATCCTGTTGCCCCATAGGAAATATAAGTACTGTTTAGTTTTTCATTTAATGCAATAATCATACTGTCATAAGGTGTTGGAATATCTTCAATTTTTTCATTTTGGTTTATTACAGAAAAACTGCCATTACCACATTCGCTGCTTAGGTTCCAATGCTCTCTTATGCCTTGCATCCTATCGCCGCAATAAATGGTGTTTACAATCACACCTTTATTTTTTGCTTCATCGCAAGCTTTTGTGTACAAGAGATTGCCCTGCAAAAAATCTTCATTACCGGCAATAAAAATTACTTTATAATTTTCTGATGATGCATCCCATTGTAACTCTTTTAAAGAAGTATAAATAACCTGTCCGCAATATTCATTACCACCATTGGTAGTTAAACTAAAAAGTTTTTTTGAGAGCAGGTCCAGGTCGGTAGTAAAAGCTGATATTTGTTTTACATAACCATCAGCAACGTTGTTAGATGAGCGGCCATATTCGTATAAGGCAATTTCTATCTGAGGAGTTTTGTCATTACATTTAGCTTTGCCCATAACACTAACCATGTTCCATAATTGGGCTTTTGCCTGTTCAATAAGCCCATCCATACTGCCACTTACATCAAGCAATATGGCAGCTTGAATTTTTGGAGTAACAGATTTTTTTAAAACTGGGTTACTTGTATTTTTAAAAGATAAAAGGAAAGCGGTAGTTAATAATAAAAAGAAAACTGAAAGCGGCTTCAATATAAATTTCATATACAATAATTTTTAGTGAAGATGCAGGATTAAGAAACAATGCATAAACATTTTGTACTAACAAAATCCCTTTATCATTATATTAACAACTATTGGGCTGTATTAAATTATTAACCAATTTGGTTTGCTCACTTAACATCTACTAACTTTACAATTCATTTTACCAGATTATATTTTATGCATTTCCAGAGAAAAGATATAAATAACGAAACGCTTATTGCTTTATATAAGAAACTTTTATTGCCAAGGATGATAGAAGAAAAGATGCTTGTACTGTTACGGCAGGGAAAAATAAGCAAATGGTTTAGTGGTATTGGCCAGGAAGCGATTTCTGTAGGAGCTACATTAGCCATGCAGCCCGATGAATGGATTATGCCCTTACACCGAAACCTGGGTGTATTTACCAGTCGCAATATGCCATTAAATAAATTGTTTAAACAATGGCAGGGTTATAAAGACGGGTACAGTAAAGGCAGAGAAAGAAGTTTTCATTTTGGTACAAAAGAGCATCATATATGTGGCATGATATCACACCTGGGACCGCAACTGGCAATTGCTGATGGAGTTGCACTTGCTTATAAACTTCAAAAATCAGATAAAGTATCCATGGCATTTACCGGCGATGGAGGAACCAGCGAAGGTGATTTTCATGAAGCATTAAATACTGCTGCGGTTTGGAACTTACCCGTAATTTTTATCATTGAAAACAATGGATATGGTTTAAGTACCCCAGTGAGTGAACAGTATCGCTGTAAAAACCTGGTTGATAAAGCAATTGGCTATGGTATGGAAGGTGTGCAGATTGATGGAAACAATATTTTAACCGTTTACGATACTATTAAAGGCGTTAGAGATTACTGCATCAAAAATCAAAAACCATATTTAATTGAATGTATGACTTTTCGTATGAGAGGGCATGAGGAAGCAAGCGGCACCAAATACGTTCCAAAAGAATTATTTGAAACCTGGGAAAAATCAGACCCCGTAAAAAATTATGAACAGTGGCTGACAGAAGAAAAAATTTTATCAGCAGAAAAATTGGAGAACATCAAAAGTGAAACCAAAGCATACATAGAAACAGAATTAAAAATTGGATCACAGGCAAGCTCATTCATAGTCAATACAACGCAAGAAGTAAATGACGTTTATGCATCCAATAACAAGCCATTTATTTCAAATCACAATCTTCAATCCGGCACCGAAAAACGATTTATTGACGGCATCAAAGAAGGATTACATCAATCAATGAAAAAACATACCAACCTGATATTGATGGGACAGGATATTGCAGAATATGGAGGAGCATTTAAAATAACAGAAGGTTTTTTACAGGAGTTTGGAAAAGAAAGAGTACGCAATACACCACTTTGCGAAAGTGCAATTGTAGGCACTGCCTTAGGATTAAATTTAGAGGGGTATAAGGCCATGATGGAAATGCAGTTTGCAGATTTTGTTACTTCGGGCTTTAACCAGGTAGTGAACAACCTGGCAAAAATCCATTACCGTTGGGGACAAAATGCTGATGTGGTAATACGCATGCCTACAGGCGGAGGTGTAGGTGCAGGGCCTTTTCACAGCCAAAGTAATGAAGCATGGTTTACACATACTCCTGGTTTAAAAGTTGTTTACCCAAGCACTCCTGCAGATGCAAAAGGATTATTGATTGCCGCTATTAACGACCCTAATCCCGTTATGTATTTCGAGCATAAAGCGCTATACCGTTCTGTAAGCGGCCCGGTATCTGATGAATATTATGAAATTGAAATCGGTAAGGCAAGGTTGGTACAAGATGGCGATGATATAAGTATCATCACCTATGGTGCCGGCGTACATTGGGCTATGGACTATGCAAAAAACCATCCCCAACTTTCTATTTATATTTTAGACCTGCGAACTTTACAACCGCTGGATTATGCCGCAATAAAAAATGCAGTTACTGCCACCGGAAAAGTTTTATTGCTACACGAAGATACTTTAACCGGAGGCATTGGCGGCGAAGTTGCCGCCTGGATTGCAGAACATTGTTTTGATAAGTTAGATGCTCCTGTAATGCGATGTGCAAGTATGGATACACCCGTTCCATTTAACCTTGCATTGGAGAAAAACTTTATGGCATATTCAAGATTGGATGAAATAGTACAGAAACTGGTAAACTATTAATTGAAAATTTTTTATTTGCCATATTCTCCGGGATGATATTTTCGTTCTGCATGTTTCATCACATCATCTTTATAAAACAGCACCTCCTTAAATTGCCCTTTACTGTACATTAACCCCTGGTCAAAAAAATGTTTTGAATGTGTGTTGCCACTTTCGCCACCGGCCAATAAAGATTTTGCTTTAATTTTTTTACCAAACTCCACAGCACAAATAAAACTATTTCCATGTACACCATATCTTTTATTAGTGTGGGGAAATGTATGGCTGTAGTAAGAAGGCAACATGCCCCATTGAGATGATACAAACCCAACAGGAAAACTTGGTTTATCATCATCAAAAATATTATCAATAGCAGAAGATATTCTTTGAAAACGGTTAATATTTCCCCAGGGAATTTGCCAGTTTCCAAATTTATTTTTAAGTGAATTTATAACCTGCAGTAATGGTAATATTAATTCATTAGCAGATGCAATTGCAGCAAATTCATTTGTTTTATCTACTTGATCGGCATTGGGTTTGCCGGTAACAGTTGTTTTATTTATTGATGAAGAAATTTTTTCGCCCCACTCAACAGCCAGTGTGGTAGCCACCGAATTTTTACTACAACGTAAATCCCATTTTTTTAAAATGGTGATAGCTTCCTTTAAAACCACATACATAGTATCGTTGATAAAAACATGCTTTTCAAATGCATTTATTAATGCAGGCACTAATTTTTCAAAGGCTGTTAAATAGGTATCGTAACCTGCAGCAATAACTTTATCAATGGTAAATAATTTTTCATTGTCAAGCACCCTAACTGCATTTATACCTCTAAAGTTTTCACCATCGGGCGCCATATAAGCAGGATAATCTTCCTTATGTGGACTGTATTTTCCTGCAACAGTGTATGGAGTAGAATTGCAATTTTGCAACCAGCCATTTTCTGGATTATAAATATGTACACTTTCATCTACGGTATGATAACCTTGCCATTCAGTTGCCGATATTGTGCCATCAACCGGCTTGCTCCAATTGTATTTTGGGTTACGCCTGGGTATAAAATTTCCATGCCAGTATGCAATATTTCCTTCGGTATCTGCATACACTGTATTGTTACTGGGATTGGCACATAGCTCCATTGTTTTTTTAAAGTCTGCAAAACTATTTGCTTTTGTTCTTAACCAGCTTTGTATGAAACCTTTTGTATCCCGGTTGTTGTGTCGCAGGCTTAAATATTGTCCGTTTCTTTTAGCCATAATGGGGCCATGCTGTGTAAAGATGGTATTGAAAGTTTTGGTTTTAAAACCTTCGTTGGTTTTATATTTAATATTGATAATTTTTTTTATTACAGGTTTTAGTTTTCCATCATATTCATAAAACCAATTTCCATTTTCTTCAATAAGTTTTTCAATATATGCATCCGAAATATCAGCCTGGCTGCTGGTGTGCATCCAACCGCAATGCTCATTAAAACCCTGATAAATGAATGGCTGCCCCCAGGTAACGGCACCATAAGCATTTAACCCTTCTTCACTTGCCATGTGCACTTCCGGGCGAAAATAAAAAGTTACATGCGGATTAATATATAAAATAGCATTGCCATCTTTAGTAATCTTTGGTGAAAAAGCAAAACCATTTGAACCGGTTAGTTTCTCTTCATTATTTTCCGGTTTGGTATAATAGCTATTTGCCAGAGCATCATCTATATCCGAATAGAAATTTTTTAATTCAGTTATCGAAATCCCTCCTGTACTGATGGCTCCAATGCTTCCATCGGTCCAAAGTAATGGATACCAGGGTTCAAATTTTTTTAACAACACAGGGTTTATTGATGGATTTTTGTAGAGAAAATAATTTATACCATCTGCATACGCATTCAGTATTTTTTTTAACCAATCAGGCGCAGTTGTATAATCTTTAATAGCATCTGTAGTATCAATTACCAAGCGTACAAGCAAATCGTTATACAAGTCTTTATTGCCATTTACTTCTGATAAACGTCCAAGTTTATCAATATAATTCAATTCTACTCTTTTAAAATCATCTTCGCATTGTGCATATAATAATCCAAAAACAGCATCAGCATCAGTTTTGCCATACACATGCGGTATGCCGTAATTGTCTCTAATGATAGTAATGTTGGCAGCTTGTTTCTCCCAAGAATTTATTTCTTGTTTAGAAAAAAGTTGTGCGTTTGATTGTGATGTAATTAAGAGGCAAAGGAGAAAAATATTCTTAAGCATAGTTAACAATTGATAACATTTAAGGTACAAAATAATACAGTGCCGATATTTTTTGTGCTATTGCAAAATAAAAGAACAAGTAAAGCAGTTCTGTTATTCTTTTATTTGTGAGTGTAAATCTGTATTTTTAAGAATTCACAAAAAAATCGAAATATGTATCATCAAGTAAAGAAATTTGGATTTATTGCAGTTGTAACCTGTATAGCTTCATTATTTATTTTATCCTGCAATAATTCTTCAACCGAAAAAACAAATGTTCAAGATACTTCATTGGTTAAAGTTCCTGTTTACGACAGCGCCTTTAATGTAGAAGCAGAATCATTTGCCGATCTGCAAGTGCTACGCTACCAGGTTCCGGGCTTTTCAGATCTTCCTTTGCAGCAAAAACAATTAGCCTATTATTTATATCAAGCAGCGCTTTGTGGCCGTGATATTATTTACGATCAAAAAAGTAAATATGGTATCATGCTTCGCAAAACATTGGAAGCAGTGTATAGTACATACAAAGGTAATAAATCAACCAACGATTGGAAAAAATTAGAAGAATACTGTGGCCGTGTATGGTTCAGCAATGGTAACTATCATCATTACAGCAACGAAAAATTTATCCCTGCCTGTAATTTTGGATATTTTAGAGAAGCTGTTTTAAATAGCGATACCAGTTTAATTCCTAAAGACCCTGCTGAAACCATTGACGCTTTTTTAATTCGTATAAAGCCTGTCATATATGATTTAAATTTTGAACCAAAATTGGTGAACCTTAAGCCTAATATAGATAATGTGGCTGCATCTGCTGTAAATTTTTATGAAGCTGTTACACAAAAGGAGGTAGAAGATTTTTATTCGAGATTTGATACCAAAGGTAATGCACCTTCCTGGGGCCTTAATAGTAAACTGATGAAAGAAAATGGGCAGATAATGGAAAAAGTTTGGAAAGTTGGTGGCATGTATTCGGCAGCTATTACAAAAATCGTTGGCTGGCTGGAGAAAGCAGCAACTGTTGCAGAAAATGAACAACAAAAAAAAGTGTTGAACCTGTTAGTGCAATATTACAAAACCGGCGACTTGAAAACTTATGATGATTTTAATATTGCCTGGGTATTAGATACAGCCAGCCGCATTGATGTAGTAAATGGTTTTACCGAAGTATATCTTGATCCTATTGGAAAAAAAGGAAGCTTTGAAAGTGTAGTTTCTATGAAGGACGAAGTGGCTACCATGCGTATAAAAGCTATTGCCAACCAGGCGCAATGGTTCGAAGATAATTCTCCATTAATGCCCGAACATAAAAAGAAAAATGTAAAAGGCATTACTGCCAAAGCAATAACTGTGATTGCAGAAAGCGGCGATGCTGCTCCCAATACTCCCATTGGTATAAATTTACCCAACTCCGAATGGATAAGAAAAGATGTTGGTTCAAAATCAGTTTCGCTTAGTAATATCATCTACTCTTATAATGTGGCTGCTTCCAAAGGCGGATTGTTAGACGAGTTTGGATTGAACGACTCAGTTAAAAACAGAATTAAACAATATGGTGCTTTAGCCAGCGACTTGCACGTAGATATGCACGAATGTATTGGACATGCAAGCGGACAATTAAATCCGGGGGTAGAAACTACCGATAAAACACTTAAGAACTATGCCAGTTGCCTGGAAGAAGCTCGTGCCGATTTGGTTGGTTTGTATTATATCATGGATCAAAAATTAATTGATATTGGTGTTATGCCTTCGCTTGAAGTTGGCAAAGCAGAATATGACAGTTATATTATGAACGGGCTGATGACTCAACTTACTCGCCTTAAACCGGGCGAGCAGTTAGAAGAAGCACACATGCGTAACAGGCAATTGAATGCCATGTGGGCTTATGAAAAAGGCAAAGCAGATAATGTAATTGAATTTGTAAAAAAAGATGGTAAAACATACACTCGTATTAACGACTATAATAAATTACGTACTTTATTCGGACAGTTATTAAGAGAGATTCAACGCATTAAATCGGAAGGAGATTATAATGCAGGAAAAAACCTGGTAGAAACCTACGGCGTAAAAGTAAATGCTGCATTGCACAACGAAATATTAAAACGCTATGCTACTTTAAATACTAAACCTTACCGTGGTTTTATACAACCCAAGCTGGTACCTGTTATGGATGGAGATAAAATAACGGATGTAAAAATTGAATATCCACAAAGTTTTTATCAGCAAATGATAGAGTATGGAAAAGACTATTCGTATTTGCCAATAAAAAATTAAATTACTTTGATAAAAAAATGGGTGCAATTTAATTGCACCCATTTTTTTATTTTACTATCCTGTTTACATTTAATTTATTCCGATGTAGGCTTCTTAACTTAATTAAAATAAATTTTTTTAAGTTCATCTCAACATTTCTTTTGGAACATCTTTTTGTAACAGGTTTTTATAAATGAATTTTGTTTTAAGATTTTGATAGTGCAAACCTTTATTTCCACCCCAGCCATGGCGGCCGCCACTATAAGGCATAAATTCAAAATCTTTTTTAAGATCCTGTAGTTTACTTATTAATTGAATGCTGTTTTGCATGTGTACATTATCATCTATCATACCATGTACAATCTGCAACATGCCTTTGTAATTTGATGCATAAGTTATGGGAGAACTTGTTTTGTAACCTTCGGCATTATTGGCAGGTGTTCCCATGTACCTTTCGGTGTAGTGAGAGTCATACAGGTTCCAATCGGTAACACTACCGCCGGCCATACCGTAAGTAAATACATCGGCGCCATAGGTAAGTGCATAACAAGTTAAATACCCACCATAACTAAAACCGGTAATGCAAATCCTTTCTGCATCTGCATTTCCATTAGCAACCAACCATTTTACCATTGTGCTGTAATCCTTCATTTCCCAATAACCCAGGTTGTGATACATATAGTTTACTCCTTCTTTTCCAAACTGGCCGCTTGCACGGTGGTCCATAGTAACTTGTATAAGCCCTTCTTTGGCGTACCATTGCTGGTTACTATTTATGCTCCAGCTATCCATTACAGTGCCAGCATTGGGGCCTCCATAAATTGATATGAGAACAGGGTATTTTTTACTCTTATCCATATTAACAGGCCAGGTTACTTTCAAGGGCAAGTCGTAAATGCCATCATCACTTTTTACCCTGATGATTTCTGTTTTTGCCAGATTATAATTATCAAAATCATCTCCTTTACTGTTACCAAGGTCTCTTATAATATTTCTTTTATTGCTCATCAAAGTCATTCTTGTGGGAGTGTTAACATTTGAATACGTGGCGATAAAATAGGAACCGTTGGGAGAAATATTGATATTGTTATTATAATCGCCCAGTGTTAAACGTTCCATATTTTTACCATTAATGTTTACCCGGTAAAAATCATTACGTGCAGTATTTTCCAAACCTTTTGCAGTAAAGTAAACAATACCTTTTTTTTCATCAATATAAGAGATATCTGTTACTGTAAATTTTCCGGTGGTGATAGCATTTACCAGTCTGCCTTTCATATCGTAGAAGTAAAGTTGATTCCAACCGGTAGCATCGCTTTGTAAAATAAATCCTGTACCGTTCTGTAAAAAAGTTAAGCGGCCTCCCTGGTCATCAAGGTCAATCCAGGTTTTTTGTTTTTCGTTGTAAAATTCTGTTTTGCCACCTGTAAATACGTTAACATCATAAATCACCAGGTTATTCTGCAGGCGGTTCATCCATTGAACTAGCAAAGAACTGCCATCGGGTTTCCAGTAGGGCATTCCAAAATACTGATCGTCTTTTTCATTAAAGGAAGCCCATACAACTTTGGTTCCTTCCGGTTCCACCATACCTACTTTAACTTCGGGATTAGGATCGCCAACTTTTGGGTAGCGTTGAGTTTCTACCACACCATGCAGGCCAGGAGCATCGGTAATTGTAAATACAGGCACTTTCGTATCATCCGAACGGAAGAAAGCCAGGTG
>DAOLYC010000038.1:0-11537 GCA_035425605.1 Ferruginibacter sp. | reverse complement strand
CAAGGATAATTCTTTTAATAATTAGTTGGCCAAATCTTGAGCTTAGTTTCCTTAAGTTAATTGGTATATTTTTTATTGGCCTATTTTATGATATAGTTGTGTGTAGCTTTTTTGCAATACCGGTTGCTTTATTTTGCTGGTTGATGAAAGATAGTTGGTATCAAAAAAAATGGAACCGTATTCCTTTGTTTTTCATTTTTTTCATCATCACTTTAATACTTGTAATAAATGTTGGCGGAGAAATAATCTTTTGGGACGAATTCAATGTACGTTATAATTTTATTGCTGTGGATTACCTGGTTTATACCAATGAGGTGTTGGGCAATATTTGGGAGTCGTATAATATTCCAATGATATCTACAGCAGTAGTAATTGCCGTTATAGCAATACTTTTTCTGGTTCGTAAAAAAATATATGCATCACAACAAGTTAGTATGCGTTTTGCAAAACGCACTGTTTACTTTTTCATTTTTATGTTGTTGCCTGTTGCCGGTTATTTTTTGGTAAACAACCGCATAAAGAATATCAGTGGCAATAATTATGTAAACGAATTAAGTGGTAATGGTATATATGAATTTGGAACTGCTTTCTGGAATAACGAAATTGATTATAATAAGTTTTATGCCACCAATAACGATACAGCAAACTTTAAGATATTGCGAAATATGCTGCAGGCACCCAACGCAACATTTACCAATAATCCGTTAAGTATTGAAAGGCAAATAAAAAACGATAGCCCTGAACATAAATGGAACATAGTACTCATTAGCGTTGAAAGTTTAAGTGGCGATTACCTTAAACATTTTGGAAATACCGAAAACATAACACCATATCTCGATTCTCTTGTCCCTCATGGTTTATGGTTCAACCAGTTTTATGCATCAGGTACACGAACGGTTAGAGGTTTGGAAGCATTATCGCTTGCCATACCGCCAACTCCCGGCCAGTCAATTGTGCGCAGGCCTGGTAATGATGATATGTTTACTATGGGAAGTGTTTTAAAAGCCAAGGGGTATGAAGTGAATTATATTTATGGGGGTAATTCGTTTTTCGATAATATGGGTAAATTTTTTAGTAACAGCAGTTATACCGTGTTAGACAAAAGAGATATACCCGATAGTCTCATTCATGTTACAACCGCATGGGGAGCAGATGATGAAGCTTCATTTGATTTTACCTTGCAACAATGCGATAAAAGCTTCAACAAAGGCAAACTCTTTTTTAATCATGTGATGACGGTTAGCAACCACCGGCCTTATACTTATCCCGAAGGAAGAATTGATATTTCACCAACTTATCAATCTATTCAAGGGGCTGTTAAATTCACCGATTTTGCAATTAATAAATTTATAAAAGATGCAACGCACAAACCCTGGTTCAATAATACTTTGTTTGTGATTGTTGCCGATCATTGTGCTAAAAGTGCCGGAAAAACCGATTTGCCTGTAAACCGATATCATATACCCTGTATTATATATGCTCCACAATTAATTAAACCAGCAATTGAAAACCGACTGGTTAGCCAAATTGACCTTGCACCTACAATTTTGGGACTTATGAATTTAAATTACTTAAGCCGCTTCATGGGTTATGATATATATAATATGACAGCCGGTAACGAGCGTGCATTTATAAGTACCTACCAGGATATGGGCTATATCCATAACGGGGAAATGGTTATTTTATCACCGCAGCAAAAAGTACAAACTGTTAAGCCCGATTTCATTACTGGTAACAATACAGCAATAAAACCATCGGACAGCCTAATAAATGAAGCTATTGCCTGGTACCAGGGAGCAAGTTTTTTATACCAATCAGGAGGCTATAAATCTAAAAAATAAATTTAAAAATAGTAAAATAAGTTATTGGTAATAAACTGTTTATACATAAATCAATAATATGAATGTTGTATTTTTTACACATTTAAATCAAAGAAAAATTTAAAAAATAATTGCAAAAAATGTTGCTTGATAGTAAAAACCACACTATCTTCGTTTCGGTTTTTCATAGGATATTGGATTTTAAAGCGGGACTAGATTTCCATCTTGGTCCCTTTTTTATTTTTATACCTTTCTATTGCACCCATTTTATATTCCCGTTTTTATCAGTTTTAATTTTGTTTTCTGCCTGTAAGTAATTTATTACCCGCCACAGCTTCTCTTTTTTAATGTGCTTTAACGTTGCCAGCATAACATCAAATGCTAAAGCACTTTCAACTGTATTATCTTTAATTTTGCGGCTAATGAAGTCAAATTCTTCAGCAGAAACATATAATATTTTTTCGTTAATGCAATTGTCGCAAATACCACATGCGTTGATTTTTGTATCATTAAAATATTTTGCTATTTCAACACTGCGGCAACCTGTTGTCTTTTTTATATACGTTGTTATAACTTTTACTCTTTTTTCATAATTCACTTTTCGTTTTAAATAATCAGCGGTGTGCAATTTGTAGTCATCTGCATACATTCTGTTTTGAAAAAGGGTTATTTGTGGTTTTTCTTTTTGAGCCGAGTAGCTGATGATACCGTATTCATTAAGCTTCTTCAATTCTTTTTTTAAATTGATTACATCTGTTTGAATAAAATTGGCAAGTTTGCTTTCGTACACAATGGCAGGATAGTCAAAGATGCCTTCATACGAACGCAGTAACCCTTTAATTAAAGGTTCTAATGCAGGCTCTTGCTTTTCAAAATCTATAAGTTCATCCCTATTGGTTGTAAAAACCACCGTTGATGGCTTAAAGAAAATTTCATTAAAGCCAAGGATACCTTCTTGCTCCAGCGCTTTAATACTATATGATGCAGTAAGTATATTTAATTTAAAAGCGGCCGCAAAAACTGCTATATCAAAATCATAGCTTACTCCCTCACCACTACCGGCAGGCACCTGCAGATGATTCATCATGGATGTATAAACCATTTTAATTTCTTCTTCTTTCGGAAAACGAATATCTGATTGCTGACAAAGATTTTCAATTTCTTTATTGTTATAAAGCATAACAGCATAAGCTCTTTTACCATCCCTGCCTGCACGCCCTGCTTCCTGGTAATAATTTTCTAAACAGTCAGGTACATCGTAATGAACTACCACACGAACATCAGGTTTATCTATACCCATACCAAAAGCATTGGTACTTACAATTACACGGGTTTTATTAGTAATCCAGTTTTCTTGTTTTTTATTTCGTTCTTCATTATTTAATCCAGCATGATAATGATCGGCATTTATTTTATTTAACTTCAGAAGATCGGCAATTTCCTGCGTATGTTTACGGCTTTTGCAATATACTATTGCAGTGCCTGGTACATTTTTAAGTATTTCCAGTAATTTATTTTGTTTTGATGCGACGTTAAAAACAGAATAAGAAAGATTAGGGCGCTCAAATGATTGTTGAAATTTTTGCCATACAGTTTGATGAACTCCCGCCGTAGAAGATTGTAGGGTTAATTTTTCGCAAATATCATCTTGTACAATTTTTGTTGCCGATGCGGTTAGCGCCAAAACAGGAACACCGGGAAGCAGTTCTCTAAGGGCAGCTATTTTTAAATAGGAGGGCCTAAAATCGTAACCCCATTGTGAAATGCAATGGGCTTCATCAATGGCAATTAAATTTATTTTCATTGCATGAATAGCGTCTAAAAATAAATCGGTTTCTAACCGCTCTGGCGAAACATACAAGAATTTATAATTACCATAAATGGCATTCTGTAAAGTTTTTTTTATTTCTATGAAACTCATGCCAGCGTATATAGAAAGCGCAAGAATTTCTTTTTTCTTCAGGCTTTCTACCTGGTCTTTCATTAAAGCAATAAGTGGACTAATAACCAGGCAAATACCTTCTTTTGCCAGGGCTGGTACCTGAAAACAAATAGATTTACCAGCGCCGGTTGGCATAAGTGCCAGTGTATCTTTTTCTTCCAGCACTGCATTGATGATATCTTCCTGCAGCGGTCGGAAATTATCATAACCCCAATAAGTTTTTAAAATTTCATGAATGTTCACCTATGCAATTTATAGCTTCAATTTAGATTACTTTCTTAAATCTAAGCCACAATGAATTTATGGCCAGCACTACATCGCTGAAGCCCATTGCCAGCGCTGCTAATCCTGGTTGCAATAAGCCAATTGCAGCAATGGGAATAGCAATAATATTATAAATAAAAGCCCAAAATAGGTTTCCTTTTATAGTTTTAAAAGTATGTTTACCCAAACCTAATGCCAGGGGCAAATGGTGGATTCCTTTGTTCATTAAAACAACTTGTGCACTTTGTACAGCTAATTGTGTAGCATCGCTCATTGATATACCAATTGTTGCTTTTGCAAGTGCAGGAGCATCATTTACTCCATCTCCAACCATGGCAACAGGTTTTTCGTTATTTAGTTTTTCGATGATCTGTAATTTTTCCTCCGGCGATTTCTCTGCATACACTTTATCAATACCAAGTGTATCTGCAATTTTTTGAGTACGTTCTAAAACATCGCCGCTTAATAATATGGTTTCAATTTTTTTTGAATGCAGATAAGCTATTACTTCTTTAGCCTCAGGCCTTATTTCATCTTCCAGGTTAAACCAGCCAATTAGAATATTGTTTTGTAAAAGATAAGCTGTGTGTGTAGTATCATTTGTTTGAGATGCTGCAATCTTATAAGAACCCAGCAAATAGTTGTTACCTTCCAAGTCATCTGCTTTTATACCAAGCCCTTTTATTTCTTCAATTTTTTTCCAGTTTAAAGTATCATTTGTTTTCCATCTCTCGGATATT
This sequence comes from Ferruginibacter sp., assembly GCA_035425605.1. Classification (GTDB taxonomy): domain Bacteria; phylum Bacteroidota; class Bacteroidia; order Chitinophagales; family Chitinophagaceae; genus Ferruginibacter. The sequence continues at coordinate 6,771 of DAOLYC010000038.1, read as the reverse complement.
GCTTTTGCAATAGGATGATTGGAAAATTTTTCCATAGAAAAAACAACCTGTTTAAAATTTTCATCAGTTAATTTCAGTGATTTAAAACCGGTAACCGTAAAATTTCCTTTTGTGAGTGTGCCTGTTTTGTCAAAAACCACTGTTTGTATATTGGTAAAAAGTTCCAGGCTTTTTGCATTACGAAACAAGATTCCATTTTTTGCTGCACGCCCTAACCCTACTGCTATGGCAGCAGGTGTTGCCAAACCCATTGCACAGGGACAACTAATAACCAATACTGCAATACTTCTCATTAAAGATGAAGTGCCACTGATATCAAAAACAAAATAGTTAATTAAAAAAGTAAGTAAAGCAATTATTAATACTGCCGGTACAAATATGGCGCTTATTTTATCGGCCATTTGTTGTATAGGTGGTTTTTCGCTTTGTGCTTCTTTAACCAAAGTAAGAATATTACTAAGCACTGTATCTTTTCCAATAGCAGTTACCTGGGCTTTAACGGTTCCATCAGTGATGATACTACCGCCAATCAAAGCATCTTTCTTAGTTTTTATTACAGGGTTACTTTCGCCTGTTAGCAATGCTTCATTTACTGAAACCTCTCCCCATAAAATTTTACAATCAATTGGTACTTGATCACCTGTTTTTATTAAGATAAGGTCGCCAACATGCAGGGATGTATTTTCAACCGGGAAAATGAGTTCTTTATGTTCATCATCAAATGCAATCATGTTGGCCATTACTTTTTGCGTGGCGGCCAGTTTTTTTAATTCCTTTTGTGTTGTATCAACCGACTTATGTTCAACCCATTCGCCCAAAAAAACAAGTGTGATGATGGTTGCAGCCGTTTCATAAAAAATAAAATCCATCCCCATATTTCCTACAGTGCCAATAAGGCTGTAAACAAAAGCTGCGGTGCTGCCAATTGCAATTAGCACATTCATATTTGGAATACCATGACGCAGGCTTTTAATGGCACTTACACCAAAATAATTCATCCCAACAATATACACCGGTAAACAAATTGCTAACTGTATCCATGCGTTCATCAAAAATGCCGGATGCCAGGGTAGCATGTGTAGCATCAATACTAAAGTAAACGGCAGGCAAAAGAGAAAACGCTGAAGATGGTTGCTGAAAAAATTTTGAATTTTGAATGTTGATTTTTGAACCGGGGCAACCGTCTTTTCATCAATAACTTTATATCCTAAATTAGCAATGCCTTTGGTAAGTTCTTCTTTTGTTTTATAACCATCCATTTCAAAACTCACTTCACCACCAATAAAATTCACCTTTACATCTTTCTGTCCTTCTTTATGAAGGTAGCGATCTATACTTAATGCACAATTGGTGCAGGTCATGCCTTCAACTTTCCAGTCAACTTTTTCCATACTGCAAATTTATCCTCAGAAATTTTTCTTAGATTACTAATGAAGGAAAATATCTTTGCAACATGGAGGTAAATTTTACATTAGACACTATACAGGAAGCTGCCACTGCAATTTTACAATCAAATTCAAGCTGCAGTGTTTTTGCATTTCATGGCGAATTAGGCGCTGGTAAAACAACATTTATACATGCTTTGTGTAAAGCTTTAAATGTTGTAGATACCATTACCAGCCCCACATTTTCAATAATAAATCAATATAAAACCAAAAGTGGGCAAACCATTTACCACATGGATTTTTATCGTATAAAAGATGAGGCCGAAGCCATAAATGCCGGTGTGGAAGACTGCCTGTACTCTGGCGATAAATGTTTTGTGGAATGGCCCGAAAAAGCAGCAGGAATCTTACCGGAAAAAACACTTCATATAACTATAACTTTAGCCCAAGATAATACCCGAAAGCTGAAATTAAATTTGTAATTTACAAGCTTACAAATAATTCTATATGGCTTCGTCAAAACCCTATATTTCATCTTCATTTTCTTATGAAACGCTAGAAGAAACCCTGGATATAAAAGCAAAGGGGGCTGAGTTATTGATAGGTATTCCAAAAGAAAATTCTTTTAATGAAGACCGTATTGCCCTTACACCCGAAGCAGTGGCTGTAATGATTGCAAATGGCCACAGGGTAGTGGTAGAAACAAAGGCTGGCGACGGTGCCAGTTATACCGATAAGGATTATAGTGAAGCCGGCGCAAAGATAGCTTATGATAAAAAAGAAGTTTTTGAATGTGAAATATTGGTAAAAAGTGCGCCGGTAAGTGCAAGCGAATGTGAACTGCTTAAACCCAATCAAACTATAATTTCTCCTATTCACATGGCGATAATGAAGCGTGATATTTTACAGAAGATGATGGAGAAAAAAATTACTGCATTAAGTTTTGAAAATTTAAAAGACGATACCGGGCATAATCCTATTGTACGCAGCATGAGCGAAATAGCAGGTAGCGCAGTAATGCTGATTGCAGGGCAATATTTAAGCAAAGCAAATAATGGTAAAGGTGTTTTGGTTGGAGGTATAAGTGGCATACCGCCAACAAAAGTGATTATTATTGGCGCCGGTATTGTAGGCGAATACACAGCACGTACAGCATTGGCAATGGGTGCAAGTGTAAAAATATTTGATAACAGCATTTACCGGTTAAAGCGATTACAGAATAATATTGGAGTACGCATGTGGACTTCGGTACTTGAGCCGAAAATTTTGGCAAAGCAATTAAAAACATGCGATGTAGCAGTAGGTGCATTAAGTGGCGTTACCGGGCGAACCCCCATTGTTGTTACCGAAGAAACTGTAAGTAACATGCGGCCAGGAAGTGTGATTGTGGATGTGAGCATTGACCACGGCGGCTGTTTTGAAACAAGTAAAGTTACCAGCCACGAAAAACCTATTTTTAAAAAACATGATGTAATACATTATTGTGTACCAAATATTCCCAGTGGTTTTGCCCGTACGGCCTCGCAGGCAATAAGTAATGTATTGATGCCACTATTACTTGAAACCGGCGAAGATGGTGGCATCGATCATATTGTTTGGCATAAATTAAATATCCGTAGCGGTATTTATCTATACAAGGGAAGTCTCACTAATTTTTTCCTAAGCGAAAGATTTGATTTGAAATTTACTGATTTGAATTTATTGATTGCAAGTAAACGGTGATGAATCTTTCTTAGCAGTGTTTCTTCCTGGCTTTACCTCACTGGCGAAGATATGCTTCTATTTCTTAGCAACGTCTCTCCCTGGTTTTGTGTGATGGCCGAGGACGTTGCGTTATTTAAAAATTATTAATTTTAATTAATGCCAGTAGGAGTTTACCCGGTTACCAATTTTCTACCCAGCACAGTCCCCTGCAAAGGACTATGCGTAAAAAAAAGGAGGATCTTTTTCTTAAACGACGCAACGTCCTCGGCTTACACACAAGCCCGAAGAGAGACGTTGCTGAAAAAAAGACGTTGCTGAAAAATAACAGTATTTACAACAAACAGTAGTGGTAAAAATAAAATTCATTATTTATAAGCCTGTATATCTATAACGGCATCACAAAATGCATATTCCTGTTTTACATTGCTGCTTATAATTACAAGTTTATTTTTTGTGTAATTGCTGATAAGACTTTGATACAACGTTATACCATCAGCATCTAAATTAGTGGTGGGCTCATCAAGTAACAGTAATGGTTTGCTGCTAAAAAATGCCTGCGCAAGTTTTAAACGCTGTTTCATACCACTGCTAAAATAACGGAGTTGTTTATGTACGGCAGTTTCTAAGCCAACAATTTTTAATATTTCTTCTATACTATATGATTGTAACAAAGGTTTAAACGATGCATGAAAATGCAGCATCTCTTTAGCAGTCATTTCTTCTATCAATTCTAAATATGGCGCTGCAAGTGAAATGTAATTATAATGTTGTTCGGGTTGTATTTTATTTTGATCTATTGTGTACTCTATAATTCCTTCATTGTACATGCTGGCGCCGGCTATAATCTGAAGTAATGTGGATTTACCCGATCCATTTGGCCCTGTGATAGCATATTTTTTAGCAGAATCAAAAGTAAAATCAACATGACGGAATATCCACTCCCGGTTATAGCGCTTACCAACATTCGCTAACTTCACATTCGCTTCACCAAAATCAATTTGAAAAGAAGCGGTTATTGAAGAAGTCATGTTTTTTTGATTCATAATAATTTTGGCAAGATATAGTGTTGCTTGCAGCAGTCATGAAAAAATAAAGCTTCTCTTTATGTTTCAGGTTAATGTAAATAGCAAGGTTGCAGAAAACTTATTCATCCTCAGTACTTCCTTTTGTAAATCGTTTAATAATACCACGGCCACTTTCCCTGATAAATGTTACAATTTCATCCCGTTCGTCGGTAGCTGGTAATTCTTCTTCTATAAAATTTAGCGCTTGCGAAGTGTTCATGGATTTGTTGTAGATGATCCGGTAGATGTCTAAAATTTTATTAATCCTGTCTAATGAAAATCCTTTTCTTTTTAGCCCAATGGAGTTTACACCGGCATAACTTAATGGTGTACGGCCTGCTTTAATATATGGAGGAACATCTTTACTAACTAATGAACCACCGGCTATGAAAGCATGTTGGCCTATATGTACAAATTGGTGTACGGCACACATGCCAGCAAGTATGGCATTATCGCCCATTATAACATGCCCGGCCATTTGAGTGTTGTTACTCATTATACAATTGTTGCCTACAATACAATCATGTGCAATGTGGCTGTATGCCATAATAAGGCAATTGTTACCAACTTTTGTGGTCCACTTATCTTTGCTGCCCCTGTTTACTGTTACAAACTCACGAATGGTGGTGTTATCGCCAATTTCAACAGTTGTATCTTCACCATCATATTTTAAATCTTGCGGTATGGCTCCAATAACTGCACCCGGAAAAATACGGCAGTTTCTTCCAATTCTTGCGCCTTCCATTATGGTAACATTGCTTCCAATCCAGGTGCCTTCACCAATCTCTACGTTTTGATGTATAACACTAAAGGGATCAATCTTAACATTGGTAGCCAGTTTGGCATTGGGATGAATGTATGTGTGTGGATGAATCATATTTTATATGCTGGTTTGCTTATAAGCTAATTTCTATTATTTTCTTTTAACCAACTGGGCAGTTAAATCTGCTTCGGTACATAATTTATTGCCTACATACACACTACCTCTCATTACACAAATTCCACGGCGTATAGGTTCAATAAGTTCCATCTTTAATATTAACGAATCGCCGGGTACTACTTTTTGTTTGAACTTACAATTATCTATCTTTAAAAAATAAGTATCATACTGTCCGTCGGGCATAGCATTTATACATAATAAACCACCGGTTTGGGCCAGGGCTTCAATTTGTAAAACACCAGGCATAACCGGGTTTCCGGGAAAATGCCCCTGAAAAAAATACTCGTTGAAAGTTACATTTTTAATACCTACAATTTGTGTATCGGTAAGTTCAATTATCTTATCTACCATTATAAAAGGAAAACGGTGTGGCAGAGTTTTTTCAATTTGTTGCTGTGTGTAAACCGGCTCCTGGTTGGGATCGTAATAGGGTATGTCTTTAGTGTGTTTGTTTTTTTTGATATACTGTTTTATTTTTTTTGCAAACTCTACATTGCTGCTATGGCCGGGGCGGTTTGCAATAATATGTGCTTTAATAGGATAACCTATTAATGCTAAATCGCCAACCACATCCAACAGTTTATGCCTGGCTGGTTCATTGGCAAAACGCAGTTCCAGATTATTCAGGTATCCTTCGCTTTTTACTTCTACTTTTTTACGTCCAAAAGCTTTTGCCAGCCTGTTCATTTCTTCATCGGTAACAGGTTTATCTACAACCACAATAGCATTATTGATATCGCCTCCTTTTACCAGGTTATTATCGAGCAACATTTCCAGTTCGTGTAAAAAACAAAAAGTACGGCAGGTAGCAATTTCTTGTTGAAACTCTTTCATTGATTTTAAGCTGGCATGTTGTGTGCCTAATACCGGGCTGTTAAAATCAATGAGAGTGGTTAGCTGGTAATTAACTGCCGGCAATGCGGTCATCTCAACTTTTTTTATATCATCAAAATAAGAGATGTTAGTATCAATGCTATACCACACTTTGGCTGCATCCTGCTCCAGTACGCCGGTTTTTTCAATTATATCAACAAATGGCCCACTGCTTCCATCCATGATGGGAATCTCCGGACCATTTAATTCTATCAGGCAATTATCAACTCCCATACCAACCAATGCAGCCAATATGTGTTCTACAGTACTCACCCTGCAACCGTCTTTAACTAAAGTTGTGCCTCTTGAAGTATCTGAAACCAAATCACAATCAGCCTTTATAACAGGTGCGCCTGGCAGGTCTATTCGTTGAAAATTGTAACCAAAACCCGGATTGGCTGGCTTAAGCGTCATATCAACTTCTATTCCCGAGTGTAGCCCTGTGCCAGATATGCTTACCGCTTTAGCTAAAGTGTGCTGCTTGTCTGGATTAAAATTTTTATCCATACGATGTTCTCAAATTTTGTTGGCAAAGATATTTAAAATATGTTGCCCACATAACTTATAGCTTACTTTAGCCTTATCTAAAGTCTAAAATTGCAGTTGAAAGCTTCCAAAAATGCCAAATTTTGATGCAGTGCCGGCATAAGAAGGGGCAGGAGCTAATCGCCACACAAAATCAATTCGAAAAACCTTGAAGATATTATCAATGCCGGTACCTATTTCCAGGTAGGTTTTTTTATTTAAAGTTTTAAATGTACCGGTTTTATTATTGATTGCGATATTTTCATTACTCAACGAACCC
>DAOLYC010000037.1:0-11738 GCA_035425605.1 Ferruginibacter sp. | reverse complement strand
TTTCTTTCATCGCTATATTTATTGGTTGCCTTGGTCTATATGGGTTGGTTTCATTTATGGCCGCACAAAAAACTAAAGAGATAGGAATTAGAAAAGTTTTAGGAAGCAGTGTAGTTGAAATTCTCTGGATTTTTGGAAAAGAATTTGGTGGGTTGATAGCCATTGCATTTTGCATTGCAGCTCCAATTGGCTGGTGGCTGATGAATAGCTGGCTGCAAGATTTTAAATATCGAATTAGTATTGGCATTGGTGCATTTGCCATTGCCATTGTAATTATTTTATTTATAGCTATTGCAACTGTTGCATACCAAAGTATTAAAGCAGCTATGGCTAACCCGGTTAAAAGTTTAAGAACAGAATAAATAAATCAATATGTTTAGAAATTATTTTAAAACTGCTTTACGTAATCTTAGTAAGAATAAACTGTATTCTGCTATTAATATTTTTGGATTAACGATGGGGCTTGCCGCTTGCTTATTAATAGGTGTGTATATTAATAATGAACTAAGCTATGATAAGTTTAATAAAAATGCCGATAGGATAGTGAGGGTTACCATGGAATTTAAACAGGCCGAAACAGTTAATGAAGTTGCCACTACCGGCACCAAAGTGGGGCCACAACTTAAAAGAACATTTCCGGCTATTGAAGCGTATGTACGAACATTTATAGGCAGCAGCATTATAAAAAAAGGCGAAACAATTTTTGATGAACCACGGGTACTTTACGCTGACGAACCTTTCTTTAAAGTGTTTTCTTATAAAATTATTGCAGGTAATGCTGCAACAGCATTGGATGCACCGGATAAAGTTGTGCTTACCAAATCAATGGCTAAAAAATATTTTGGCGATGAACAGGCAGTTAATAAAACACTGAATGTTATTGGAAAAGAAATGACCGTATCTGCCGTATGTGAGGATGCACCTGAAAATGCACAACTGAAATTCGATTTTGTTACACAGTTCCTCAACCTGTCGAACGTTAAAGATGAAAACTGGTGGACAGCAAACTGGGTTACTTATTTTTTATTGCGTGATAAAAACAATATTTCACAACTGCAGCAACAGATACATAATTATATGCAAACCCCCGAAGTGAGGGCTGAGGCTCGGTTAGATGGAAGCAATTACCTTACTTATCATTTAGAACCCTTAACCAGCGTTCACTTACATTCTTCACTTGCCGGTTTTGAACCCAACGGAAGTATAACGTATGTGTACATGTTTTTAGCCATTGCATTGCTCATTCTCATCATTGCTTGTGCCAATTACACCAACCTTGCAACAGCACAATCAAACAGCCGCAGCGGCGAAATTGGTATGCGTAAGGTAATGGGTGCTTCAAAAAAACAAGTGTTTATACAGTTTATTGGAGAGTCGTCTGTCATTACTTTTATTGCAGCAGCGCTGGCTTTTTTACTAAGCATATTTTTAATTCCATCCTTTAATAATATTACCGGCAAACACTTTAGTGCTGCAGTGTTATTGCAACCTGTACCCATCATGGCGTTGATTGTTTTTTGTATATTGGTTAGCTTTTTTGCAGGCTTGTATCCGGCATTGGTTTTATCAGGTACAAAAATTATAGGCGTACTTAAAAAAGGGTTCACATTTACAGGCGGTAATAACCTGCTTAGTAAAAGTTTAATTGTTGTTCAATTTTCCATTTCAATATTTCTTATCATTTATACGGTAATCATCTTGCAACAGATGAATTTTATGCAAACAAAAAAGCTGGGGTATGATAAAGAACATGTAGTGGTATTGCCCATTGGAGGCAAAATGAAAAATGATTTTCAAAATATAAAAGAAGCCATTGAAAAAGTGCCGGGTGTAAAAGCTGTAACAGCATCTTACGAAACACCCGAATTTGTTGAATGGGGCGATGGAATTACTGTTAAGGATGAAAAAGGAGAACACAGCATTTCTTTAAATGCAATGCCTGTTGATCTTGATTTTACTAAAACCATGAAGATGCAATTGGCTGCCGGAAGGGATTTTCAACAATCAGATTTTGCAATTATGGATACCAGTAATAATTATGAAAACTATCATCAACCATTTATCATTAATGAAACTTTAGCAAAAAAAATTGGTTGGACGCCTGAAGAGGCAATAGGAAAAACAATTGAAAAGGGAGCTACCGGCCCTGTTGTTGGTGTGATAAAAGATTTTAATTTCAGCAGCCTGCACGATCCCATCGGCCCATTGGTTATATTTCTTAGCAGGGATTTAGCCCGCAATTTTATGGTTCGTATAGCTGGCAGCCATACAAAAGAAACTTTGGCAAACCTTGAAGTGCTTTGGAAACAACGAATACAGGAAAGACCATTTAATTATCATTTTTTAGATGAAGACTATAATAAACTGTACCAGGCAGAACAGCGAACATCTGTATTATTTAGTGTAGCTGCTGGTCTTGCTATAATACTTGCGTGCCTGGGCTTGTTTGGCCTTGCTGCTTACACAACTATACAACGAACAAAAGAGATTGGTATAAGAAGGGTGCTGGGTGCAACAGTTAGTGGTATAGCCATATTGCTATCATCAAAATTTTTAAAACTTATTGCCATAGCAATATTAATTGCAGCGCCATTAGCATGGTGGGCTGCTTATAAATGGCTGCAGGATTTTGCTTTTAGAATACCTGTGCAATTGTACGTTTTTATTATTGCAGCCATAGTAACCATGTTGATAGCTTTATGTACAGTTAGTTTTCATTCGGTAAAAGCCGCATTAACCAATCCTGTAAAATCGCTTAGAACAGATTAAAATAATAGCCATGATAAAAAATTATTTAAAGATTGCATTTCGAAACCTTAAAAAAACAAAAGGTTTTTCCAGTATTAATATAGCAGGTCTTGCACTTGGATTAACATGTTTTATGTTTATTATAGTTTATGTGTATAATGAAATGAGTTATGACAGGTACCCGGCCGATGCAAAAAATATATATCGAATAAATTTAAATAGTACCGGAAACGGTAATGTTGAAGTTTATCCAAATGTGGACGTAGCGGTTGGCGAAGGTTTGAAGAATGAATATCCTGAAATAAAAGCTACTACCAGGCTTTCGAGGGCAAACGATTTTGTAAAATATGAAGATAAACAGTTCAAAGAAGAGCATTTGGCGTATGTAGATTCCAATTTTTTGCAAATGTTTTCCATCCCATTTTTAGAAGGAGACATATCAAAAGCTTTGGTGGAACCTAATAGTATTGTAATTTCAAAAGCATTTGCAAAAAAATATTTTGGTACTGAAACGGCAATAGGGAAAACAATTACAGTAGGTATAAATGGAAGCGCTTTTAAAGTAACGGGTGTTATTGATAAAATACCCGATAATTCTCATTTTCATTTTGACGCTTTTTTAAGCCTTTCTACTTTTCATCTTAAGAGGGCAACATGGAGTAATATTGGGTTTTACACGTATCTGTTACTAAATAAAGATGCAGATCCTAAAAAACTGGAAGCTAAATTTCCGCAACTGGTTGCCAAATATGTAGTACCCGAAATTCAACATGATATGGGCATAAGCCTTGCAGAGGCACAAAAATCGGTGAATACATTTGTGTTTACTTTGCAACCGTTAACGGATATTCATTTACATGGTGATACAAAATACGAACTGGAACCCAACGGTGATATTCAATATGTTTATATTTTTTCTGCATTGGCCATATTTATTCTGCTACTTGCCTGTATAAATTTTACTAACCTTTCAACAGCCCGTGCTTTAAAAAGAGCAAGAGAAGTTGGCATACGCAAAGTGTTGGGCTCGGTAAAAAAACAACTCATATTTCAGTTTCTTACCGAATCGGTATTACTTACATTTTTTGCAATGCTTTGTGCGTATGTTCTTATATTTTTTCTGCTGCCATATTTTAATCATTTGGCCAATAAAAATATAAGCTTTAGTTTTTTCCTGGGTTACCAATCAATAATAACAATGTTATTGGTTAGTTGTGTTGCCGGTATATTAGCCGGAATTTACCCGGCATTCTTTCTTTCATCTTTTAATACGATAAAGGTTTTGAAAGGATCATCAACATCAGGCTCTCAAAAAAATCCGTTGCGTAGCGGTCTAATAGTTTTTCAGTTTTTTGTTTCTACTGCATTGATAACTGCCACCATTGTGGTTTACCAACAATTGTCATTCATGCAAAATAAAAAACTGGGTTACAATAAAGAGCAGGTTTTATTTTTACCTGATGCAAGATTACTTGGAAAAGACCAGGAAGCTTTTAAACAGCAGCTATTACAAGATAGCCGTGTGTCATCTGCAAGTATCAGTTGGGCTGTTCCGGGAGGCCCTATCATGAATGGAACCGAAATATTTCCAAAAGGTGATAACGGGAATGGAGCAACTATTCATGCACACATATTTAATGTAGATTATGATTACCTGCAAACATTGGGTATAAAAATTATACAGGGAAGAAATTTTTCGAAAGATTTCCCCACAGATTCTGCAGGCATTGTTATTAACCAGGCAGCGGTTAGGGAGCTTGGTTGGGCCGGTACAAATCCTATTGGTAAATATATTGTACGTTCAGGCCAGCAGGAATTAAAAGTTGTAGGTGTAGTTGCCGATTATAATTATGCATCACTAAAACAAAAAGTAGCGCCAATAATGATGATGCTGGGAAGAAATTATGGAGGTATGCTGGTTAAGATTAAAACAGATGATGTAAAAGGTTTTCTTACTGATTTAAAAACAAAATGGGCTTCATTTAATCCGGCAGGTCCACTTAGTTATAACTTTTTGGATGACAACTTTGCCAATTTGTATGCCAGCGAACAAAAAACACAACAAATATTTACCGCTTTTGCAATTATTGCCATCATTATTGCCAGTCTTGGTTTGTTTGCTCTTTCTGCATTTGTAATAGAACAGCGTTCAAAAGAAATAGGTATTAGAAAAGTATTGGGCGCTTCTGTTCAAAATGTATTTATACTGGTGTCAAAAGATTTTTTGTTACTGGTTGCAATTGCTTTTATTATTTCAGTGCCGGTAACGGGGTGGGTCATGCACAATTGGTTACAGGATTTTGCATATAGAATTAATATAGCCTGGTGGGTTTTTGCAGCAGCCGGATTTGCAGCCTTATTAATTGCCTTATTAACCATCAGTTTCCAGGCAATAAAAGCAGCCATAGCAAACCCTGTAAAGAGTTTAAGAACCGAATAAATTTCAACTTTAAAAAACATATTACAGTGCTAAAAAATTATTTCAAAATCGCATTTCGTAATCTTTGGAAAAATAAAGGTTACAGCGTCATCAATATCTTTGGCCTTGCCATTGGGTTGGCAAGTTGTTTACTCATTACACTTTATGTAACTGATGAGTTAAGTTATGACAGGCATTTCAAAAATGCCAACCAAATTTACCGTATCAATTCCGATATACGTGTTGGCGGCGCCGACCTGCACATGACACAAACTTCCGACATGATGGGCGAGCTTCTGAAAAAAGACTATCCCCAGGTTGAAACTTATACCAGAATTTATACCAGTGATGGGGCAAAACTTTTACGCAAGGGAAATGAATACATATCCGAAAATCGTGTGGCCAATGTTGACTCTACTTTTTTTACTGTATTTCAATTACCTGCAATTGAAGGAAATACAAGTACAGCACTTAATGAACCCAACACGGTAGTGCTTACCGAATCTGCCGCAAAAAAATATTTTGGCACAGTAACTGTATTGGGTAAAATCATTGAAGTAAAAGAAGATGATACCAATATACCATATAAGATAACCGCAGTAATAAAAGATTTACCCAAAGAAACCCATTTTGATTTTGATTTCTATTTTTCGATGAAGAATGTAAATTATCAATGGGGGCAACTTACCAGTCATAATTTTCATACTTATCTTTTATTAAAACCCGGAACCGATTACAAAGCGTTTGAAAAAAATTTTGATAATTATATTAATAAATATGTGCTTCCTTATGCAAAGCAATTTATTAAGATTAATAATATGGATGAATTTAGAAAAGCCGGTAACAAATTGGAGTATTCATTGATACCACTTACGAGTATACATTTGTATAGCGATTATACTTTTGAGATCACTCCCTCAGGGAATATCCAGTATGTGTATATTTTTTCTGCAGTAGCACTTTTCATTCTCATACTTGCCTGTATCAATTTTATGAATTTGAGTACGGCACGCAGCACTAAAAGAGCCAAAGAGGTAGGCATACGTAAAGTATTAGGCACCCAAAGAAAAACTTTGATTGGCCAGTTCCTTGTAGAATCTACCATAACGGCAACCATTTCGCTCATCATCGGCCTTATAATAGCTTTTTTGATATTACCACTTTTTAATGATGTTGCAGCCAAATCACTTTCAGTAAATAACCTGTTTGGGTTTCATATACTGCCATTCCTAATCCTACTGCCTTTAGTGGTAGGCTTACTGGCCGGCAGCTATCCGGCATTATTTTTATCGAAGTTTAAACCCATTGTAGTATTGAAAGGAAATGTTGGAACAGGATTTAAAAGAAGTAACCTGAGGAATGCATTGGTAATTTTTCAGTTTACAACATCCATCATACTTATTATTGGAACTTTAGTTGTATATGGACAACTTAATTACATTCAAAATAAAAAACTGGGATTTAATAAAGAACAGGTATTGATTATTGACGGGGCTTATGCACTTGGTAATAATGTGCAGGCATTTAAAAATGATGTATTAGCAATGCAAGGAGTAAGTTCGGGTACACTTAGCTCATATTTACCTGTTACCAATTCATCAAGAAGCGATTACTCATTTTCTAAAGAGGCTGTTATGGATACCAAAAGTGGTATTGATATGCAAACCTGGCAAATTGATTATGATTATCTTAAAACGATGGGTATGGAAATAGTAAAAGGAAGAAACTTTTCTAAGGATTATGGTTCAGATTCTTCAGCCATACTAATTACAGAAACCACAGCCCGTATGCTTGGGTTTGATGATCCCGTTGGCAAAACAATCTATTCGCCAATTGGTAATCCCGGCGCTGGTGCACTTGTTCCGGTACAAATAATAGGTGTTGTAAAAGATTTTTATTTTGAATCATTGCGAAAAAAATTAGGACCATTATGTTTCATACTAGCTAAAAGTACAGGCCTGGCTTCTTTTAAAGTATCGGCAGGCAGTGTAAAAACCCTTATACCTCAAATTGAAAATAAGTGGAAGTTATTGGCTCCCGGTATGCCTTTTAGCTACCGTTTTATGAACGATTCGTTCAATGAAATGTACCGTAGCGAACAAAGGGCAGGCACGCTTGCCATTGTATTTGCAATACTGGCAGTTTTTATTGCTTGCCTCGGGCTTTTTGGATTGGTAACTTATATGGCCGAACAACGAACCAAAGAAATTGGAATAAGAAAAGTGTTGGGTGCATCGGTAAGCAATGTGGTAACTATGCTTTCAAAAGATTTTTTAATATTGGTTGCATTAGCTTCAATACTTGCATTTCCTATAGCATGGTGGGCCATGCACAAATGGTTGCAGGATTTTGAATACAGGATAAATATAAGTGTATGGATTTTTGTGCTGGCAGCCGGTGCTGCATTGCTGATAGCATTGCTAACAATAAGTTACCAGGCCATTAAAGCAGCATTATCAAATCCTGTAAAGTCGTTACGAACAGAGTGATAAAAAATGATGAATTGTCAATTCACCATTAACCATTAATAATTAATAATTAACCATTAATACCGTGTTTAAAAATTATTTAAAAACTGCCATTCGAAATTTATGGAAGAATAAAGCCTTCTCTGCTTTAAATATTTTTGGCTTAGCAATTGGATTAACCTGTTGTATTTTATTATTGCTTTATGCCAACTATCATTTTAGCTGGAACAAACAATTTGATAATATAGAAAATATTTATGTTACAGAAAGTAACCAATATGCCGATAATAATGTGTTCACTTACCAGGTATCGCCAAGGCCACTGGCAGGTGCCATTCAGGAACAAGTGCCTGGAGTAGTAAGAGCAGTAAGGGTTGTATCTTACTTTGCAGGCGGACTGATGAGTTATGAAGACAATATTTTTAGAGGTAATGGCCTTCATGCCGATAGCACTTTCTTTGAAATGTTTCATTTTCCGTTTATATATGGCAATGCAAAAACAGCTTTAAGTAAACCGGATGATATTGTCATTACGCAAAGCTTTGCAAAAAAACTTTTTGGTAATGATAACCCTATGGGTAAAATTATAACCCGTAACGATACGATGCCGTTAGTTGTATCTGCTGTAGTGGCAGATCCGTTTGTGAATGCAGATTTACAATTTGAATATGTGATGCCCTGGCATATAGTAGAAGAAGAACAGCCCTGGATAAAAACCAGTGGCTGGGCATCTAACTTTACTGATACGTATGTACAATTGAAATCAACAAATGATTTCAAAAGGGCTGATGGTATTATTAGGAAAATGATAAACGCCAACCAGGATAATTATAAAGCAGAGGCATTTCTTTTTCCACTTTATAAAAATCATTTGTATCGTGAATTTAAAGATGGAAAACCCACCGGATCGGGTATGATAAGCCAGGTAAATTTATTTATTGGTCTTGCATTAGCTATCTTATTGATAGCTTGTATCAACTTTATGAACTTAAGTACTGCACGGTCTCAAAAAAAAGCCAAAGAAGTAGGAATCCTTAAAACAATTGGCTCGGGCAGAACTTCGCTGGTATTCCGCTTTTTAACCGAATCGTATTTAATCACTGCATTAGCAATGTTGCTGTCGTTGATAATACTTACACTTTGCCTTCCGTATTTTAATAATCTTTTAAACGTAAATATTAAATCACCTTTACAAGAAAGTTGGTTTTGGGCTGGTATAATTGTTATTGGATTATTTACTGGTTTGGTAGCAGGTTCTTATCCTGCATTTTATCTTTCTTCGTTTAAACCAGTTAAAGTTTTAAAAGGTATAGTTTCTAAAGGCAGTTCAGTTATTACGGTTAGAAAAGCTACAGTGGTGATGCAATTTGCAACTGCTATGTTTTTAATGGTTGCTACATTTTGTATTTATAAACAAGTAAATTTTATACGCAATAAACCAATTGGCTACAATAAAGATAATCTTGTGGAAATAAAAGTTGAGGGCAACTTAGGTAAAAATAAAGAGATTTTAATGAATGATCTTTACAAACAGAATATAATTACTGCGGCTACCGGTACAAGTATAAGTATTACCCAGGGTGGTAATAACGGATGGGGCTTTAGCTGGCCTGGCAAACAGGTAAATGAAAAAGTATTGATAGATTATTTAAGTGTAGGATATAATTTTCAAAAAACTTTCGATAGCGACCTTTTAGATGGAAGGGATTTTTCTAATAATTATCCGTCTGATACTTCGGGTTTAAATATCTTAATTAGCGAAACAGCTATGAAAGTAATGAAGCTGAAAACCCCATTAGGTACAATCATTACGGATGGTGATGGAATTAAATACACTGTAGTTGGTGTATTTAAGGATATCATAAAAGGGTCTCTATATTACAAGGTTAATCCCATGATTGTATTTTATGAAAACAACCCACAATATCTTTCTTTAAGACTGAATCCTTCAAAAAATATAAGTTCTTCTTTGCAAAAAATGAAAGCTGAGTTAAAAAAATTAAATCCTTCGTTTCCGCCAGATATTGCATTTGTAGCCGATAATGTTGCGGAGAAATACAAGAATGAACAGGTGCTTGGCGCTATTGCCAATATTTTTGGAGGGTTAGCCATTTTTCTTTCCTGTCTTGGTTTGTTAGGGTTATCTGCTTTTGCTGCCGAACAGCGAACAAAAGAAATTGGTGTTAGAAAAATATTAGGTGCAAATGTGTGGAAGCTTACAGCATTATTGTCTGGCGAATTTTTATTACTGGTGTTGATTTCGTTTGTAGTAGCAACACCAGTATCGTGGTGGGCAATGAATAAATGGTTAGATAAATTTGATTATCATACTACACTTTCATTTTGGGTATTTGTGTTAGCCGGACTAAGTGTATTACTTATCTCTTTAATTACTGTTGGAATACAGGGTATTAAAGCAGCTATGGCAAATCCTGTAAAAAGTTTACGAACAGAATAAAAATAAATGATTAAATGAGTTGATTGTTATTGCATCCTGGTTAGCAAAGCATTTTTCAGTTAAACAATTTTTTATGATAAAAAGTTATTTCAAAACCGCATTCAGAAATCTTGCAAGAAACAAGATTTATTCATTTATCAATATTGCTGGACTTGCACTCGGACTTGCCTGTGCCATGCTGATTATTTTATATGTAAAAGATGAGGTGAGTTATGACAGGTTTCATACTAAAGCTGATCAGATTTACCGCATTACAATGCAGGGAATTAATAAGGATGGAACAAAAGGGAAAAAAGAAGGCAATACTGGCTATTTGCAAGGCCCCCGCTTTAGTGCAAATATCCCAGAAATAAAAAAATTCGTTCGCATTCAACAGGGGAATGAAAATATAAAATTGGGTTCTGAAATAAATAGCCAGGAAATATTGTATGTGGATTCTTCTTTCTTTGATGTATTTTCTTTTCCGGTAATCAGTGGCGACCCACATACTTGCTTACAAAATCCCTCTTCTGTTGTGATTTCTGAAGACGAAGCCAAAAAACATTTTGGCAGTACTGATGCTATCGGTAAAATAATAATGCTAAAAGACGACAGCGTATTTGTGCCGCACAAAGTAACAGCGGTAACTAAAAGATGTCCTCAAAACTCTTCGATTAAGTTTGATATGTTATTACCAATAAAAGAATCGAAAGAAGATGCTTCGAATAGTGAGAATTGGTTTAATATTTTTCTCAACACATTCGTCGTGCTTAATCCTTATGCAAACATAAAATCTGTTGACATGAAGATGCAGCAATTTTATACAGCCGATTCAAAAGATGCAATTGTTTCATTAAAAAAACAATTCGGAGATGAAGTGGAAAGCTGGAAGAGTGAATACTTTTTACAACCCTTGCTGGACATGCATTTAAGCACTGAGATGCCTGCACAAAATGGCCTTAGCAACGCCAGCAACCCTATGTATTCATATATACTTTCAGGAATTGCTTTGTTTGTATTGTTAATAGCCTGCATCAATTTTGTAAATCTTACCGTAGCCCGTTCTGTAAAACGAGCTAAAGAAATTGGAATAAGAAAAGTAGTTGGCGGCAGCAGGAAACAACTCATCATGCAATTTTTGGGTGAATCATTTTTTCTTTGCATTATTGCTTTTGTTTTGGCGGTAGCATTAGTGCAGCTTATTCTTCCTACGTTCAATCATCTTTCAAATAAAGCATTGGCCCTTTCCTATTTGTTTGATGTGAAACTTATTGCCGGCTACATACTTCTTTTTATACTCACTGCTTTGCTTGCTGGCTTTTACCCTGCCTTGGTATTGTCTGAGTATAGCCCGGTAAAAACCCTTTACAGCCGGTTTAGTATCAGCGGGAAAAATTATTTACAAAAATCATTGGTTGTGCTGCAATTCACACTTGCATCATTTTTGATCATTGCCACATTTACTATTTACAAACAGTTTAATTTTTTGACAACAGAAAAACTAGGCTATGACGATTCGGACATAGTAACTGTTGGAAAGGGGTTTAAAACACATAATGAAGCATGGCTTTTCAAACAAGAGGTTATGAAGGATCAGAATATCATTAACGTAGCACCACGCAATGAAGGCTCCTGGGGCACGAGTGCAAAATTGAGTAATGATTCC
>DAOLYC010000036.1:0-11761 GCA_035425605.1 Ferruginibacter sp. | reverse complement strand
TATAATACAGGTTTTGTTGGCTGTTATTCCTTATTTGCAGCGAATAAATATCTCCAATATTTAAAGTTATTTCTTGTGTACTATCGTATGGCCTTGCAGGAATAACCGTTGCTGAAATATATGGCGCCAGGTCTCCACCATCTGGCATTGTTCGCAAATATTTTATTCTTAATTGTTTTTTTATATCGTGTATAAACTGTTTTTTTTCTTCTGTGTTAAGTGTATCTCTATTTTCAAGACTTGTATTCCATATTTGTTTGTTATTTCTGTCTGTTAGGATGGCTGTTTTTTCGCCACTGCTATTTTTTATTTCCAACTGAAAATCGGCTTTATCGGCAATAGATAAAAAGCTATAAGGTTTAATAAATTCTGTAACTTGCTTTTCAAGTTTTTTTGAAGCTTTGCCTGCTTCAGAAAAATTAAGTTTTATAGCAGCCTGCAATGCTCCATAGTTCTCTTCTTCCATTTTAAATTCATAGAGTTCGTCCTTTTTCATCAATTTATTTGCAACTCCAATACTTCTGAAAGTTTCTACTTTTTTTATTATTGCATTTGCATAAGGTTCATCGCTGCCCGATTTATAAATTTTACAACTATTTCCAATTCCTATATTGTCCATCAATCCTTTTTCGATTATAAAAACAGAATCTTCGGTTCCTGCGCTTCCGTTATATCCAACCCTGATATAATCTTTATCTTCTTTGGTTTTATACTTACCGCTAAAAATAACCTGCTGCGGATTGCCTTCCATCATTGGTAATTGATCGGGTATATATGCTTGTATAGATGCCCGTATTTTATTAAACAACAAGCCATAAGTGCTTCCGGCGCTCATTTCGTTTAAGGCTTTATAAAAGGAATACGATAACGAACCAAGTTCTTCGCCGTTGATAATTACCTGCTTGTTTACCTGGTGGGGAGACGAAGCGCTAAAAACAACCATATTGGAAACCGAATCTTCGCCGGCTTCAAAAAAGCCTTGTTTAGCTTCTGCGGCAGATAGATTGATTACAGAATCAAGAGGATTTTCCGGGTCCGGAAAAGGAATGGGTTCGCCACGAGTTACAGCAAAACTTTCGTCACGGGTGGCCGTACCCGAATGGCAAGCATCTATCATAATCAATAAGCTTCCACCTGCTCCAAGTTTTTGTCTGATTGCATTTAGTTTGGGGTATAAATCATCGTCCCGTAAATGATTTTCGCCATGGTAGCCCGTAGGGTTGTATTTGGGTAAAGCATCATAAGGAATCAACGCTTCATCATAACCATCATCTTCATCTTTTCCTTCCTCTATGGTTTTTTGGTCACGTATTTGCTGGCCATGGCAAGAAAAGTGAATAACAACTATATCATTTTTTTTCGCTTTTGCATCCAGTTGATCTAAACTTTTTAATATACCCAATTTGGTAGCCTGGTTGTTAATAAGGGTATCTATATTTTTTTCGGCAAACCCATTTTTTAGCAACGCCGATTTTATATACTTTACATCATTTACAGATGCAATAGGCTTTATTTTACTTGCAGCGGGATAATCACCTACGGCTACAATAAGCGCTAATTTATTTTGAGATAATACATTGCTGGTGTAAAAAATTAAAAGCAGTAATTGTAAATATTTCATCTATGTACATCTTGGTTGTTGTAATAAACCTGTTTGCTTTACAAAGAGGAAAAATAAACATTGATTTCATAACAGCAAATACCCATCAACACTTATTTTACAAAATTTTATCATTTTGTAATTAAAAGAATAGTGAAGTTTTTTTATAATAAAATAAACCTAAATATAAAAAATGTGAATATATGAAAAGAGCGTTATTTAACCCGTCATCTGCCAAAATCATCCTGAACCCTAACAATATCATCTTCATTGCTTGGATTTTCTGCATCTGTATGTCGCCAAATTTCTGCTAATATTCCCCATCCTTGTAAACCAACTAAACGATGTCGCTCACCTTGTTTTAGTTGAATAATATCTCCTGGTTGCAGGTTTTTGGTTTCTTTTTCATCATCAGTGTCGCTGGTTACAACAGCCGCTGCACCATTAATTAGTTTCCATATTTCGGCCCTGCGGTGATGGTACTGCCAGCTTAATCTTTTTGCAGGCGCTACAACCAATATCTTGGGGCTTAGTTTTCCTGCAATTGCTAATTCTTCTTTAGTAAGATGTGGAAAATAAATATTAATAAACTTTTCTGCGTCTTCTTCTTCTATAACAAAAAAACCACCCCATGGCCGGCTGTCATCTTTTTTGCTAATAATAAGGTTTAGCTCTTGCAAGTAAGCGGTAACTTGTTCAAATACCTTTTTCTTCTCGGTATTGTTTAAAATATTCAATTTCATCTTATATAATATTTATCTGCCCATGAATACCATTAGTATTTGTACATCGCTTGGGTTAACACCCGATATTCGGGAAGCTTGGCCTAAAGTACGAGGTTTTATTTTATTAAATTTCTGCCTGGCTTCATTACTTAATGAAACTAGTTTTTCATAGTTAAAATTATCCGGTATTATTAAATTTTCCAACTGGCTCATTTTTAAAACAAGCTCTTTTTCTTTTTCTATATAAGTTTCATATTTAAGCTGAATCTCTACCTGTTCAAGCTGTTCAGCATTAAATTGGGCAATAGCCTGTTTAACTCTTGGAATACCATCCGCCATTTCTTTTAGGTTAATCATTGGCCTTAATAAAAGTTGAGACGCCTTCTGCTTTGTTAATAACGGTGATGATTGAACGCTTTTTAAATACTTTTCTGTTTCATCTGGCATTAAGCTTAATTTAGTTAATATATTTTTCAGCATCGCAACGTTTTCAATCTTGTTTTTCACTTTTTCCATTCTCTTTTGAGACGCCAGGCCAAGGCGGTAGCTTTTTTCTGTTAGTCGTAGATCGGCATTATCCTGCCTTAATAAAGTACGAAATTCTGCCCTACTAGTAAACATTCGGTAAGGCTCATCGGTACCCTTGTTTATCAGGTCGTCTATAAGCACTCCAATATAAGCTTCACTTCTTTTTAATACTAAAGGCTCAAGCTCCCTTATTTTCTGATGTGCATTTATACCAGCCATTAGTCCTTGGCAAGCAGCCTCTTCATAACCCGTAGTGCCATTTATTTGGCCTGCAAAGAACAGGTTTTCAATCAATTTAGTTTCAAGGCTGAATTTTAATTGTGTAGGGGGAAAATAATCATATTCAATTGCATATCCTGGTCTGAACATTTTGCAATTTTCAAATCCAGGAATTAATTTAAGTGCTTGATACTGAACATCTTCTGGCAATGAAGTTGAAAATCCATTAACGTATATCTCAATCGTATTCTTTCCTTCTGGTTCTACAAACAACTGGTGCCTGTCTCGCTGTGCAAAGCGACCAATTTTATCTTCAATACTCGGACAATATCTAGGCCCTGTACCTTGTATTCTTCCTTGAAACATGGGGCTTTTATCAAATCCTGTTTTAAGTATTTCGTGTGTTTTTTCATTTGTATATGTAATCCAACAGCTTTTTTGTTCTTCGGGCTTTATTTTATCAATATCTAAAAAACTAAACCCGGTTATCTCCTCATCACCTTTTTGTTCTTCCATTTTTGAATAATCAAGACTACGTCCATCAACCCTTGGAGGGGTTCCGGTTTTTAATCTGTCAGTTTCAAAACCTTGTTTAACAAGCTGTTCTGTTATTCCTACAGAAGATTTTTCGGCCATGCGGCCTCCTCCAAAGTTTTTTTCACCAATATGTATTACTCCATTAAGAAAAGTTCCATTAGTTAAAACAACTGCTTTAGCTTTTATTACATGCCCCAACCCGGTTTTTACACCTGCTACCCTTCCTTCTTTAATTACCAATTCCATTACCATATCCTGGTAAAAATCAACATTTTCTGTTTCTTCCAGCATTTGTCTCCAGCTAGCAGAAAATTGCATACGGTCGCTTTGTACCCTTGGACTCCACATTGCTGGTCCCTTTGATCGGTTGAGCATTCGAAATTGAATCATTGTTTTATCAGTAACAATTCCGCTATATCCTCCCAGGGCATCAATTTCTCTTATAATTTGCCCTTTTGCTATACCACCCATTGCAGGATTGCAACTCATTTGGGCAATAGTTTGTAGGTTCATAGTAACTAAAAGGACTTTACTACCCAGGTTGGCGGCTGCGGCTGCGGCTTCGCAACCGGCATGGCCTGCTCCTACTACTATAATATCGTATTCTTGAAACATGAAAGCAAAGGTACGTAAAGCCTATTTGCAAGTTTAACATTATGTTCCACGTGAAATAATTCTTTTATTTACTAAATAGAGTTTCACGTGAAACTGTTTATTTAACAGGAAAATATTTATTCAGGTATTCGTTTTCTTTTGTACGCATAAGTAAAATATCCTGTTTACGTTTATCTTGATACCCACATAAATGAAGTGCCGCATGAAAAATAACCCTGTGTAGTTCTCTTTTAAAACTGCTGTTTTGTTCTTTTGCGTTTTCTTTAACCCTGTCAATACTAATATAAACTTCCCCTTCAATTGGGTTTTGAGGCTCGTTGAAATAAAAAGTAATTACATCAGTATAATAATTGTGGTTTAAAAACTTCTTGTTTATTTGTAAAAGGTATTTATCTGAACAAAATATGTACGTAAGTTTATTTAAAGCTGTCCGTTCGTTTTTAAATAATTTTTCAATAAACTTCTTAAGTTGAAGTTTATTTTTCAGGGTTGCTGTTCTGTCGTTATTAATTAAGCTGATATATATCATGTGATTATTTCTTATATCGAAATTAGATAACAATATTGATTTGATACATTTGTATTGAAATTTAATTTAACAAATTAATGATTAAAAGATTATCTGAAATATCTGTAGGCAAAACTGTTATTGTAAAAGAGTTTGAGAGCGATGAAATTTTTTTAAAACTTATGGAAATGGGATGTATTCCTGGTGAAGCCATAAAGATTGATCAGTTGGCGCCCCTGGGCGACCCAATATCGATAACTGTAGCGGGCTATCATTTAAGCTTACGTTTAAACGAAGCTGATAAAATATGGGTGGAAGAAAAATTGTAAATCATATAACGTCTTTTGTTTATAAATGAAAATTGGGCTATACTTTGGTTCTTTTAACCCGGTTCATACCGGTCATTTAATAATTGCCAACCATGTAGTTAATGAAACAGATTTAAACCAGGTTTGGTTTGTTGTTTCCCCACAAAATCCATTTAAACGATCTGCTTCCTTATTAAATGAATACCAACGTTTACATCTTATAAAATCTGCCATAGACGGAGAAACAAAATTAAGGGCTAGCTCTGTTGAGTTTAATTTGCCAAAGCCTTCCTATACTGTTGATACTTTAGCTTATTTAAAAGAAAAGCATCCCGAGCATGAATTTATAATAGTAATGGGAAGTGATGGGTTTCAAAACCTGTCCAAGTGGAAGAATTATGAAGTTATAGTTTCAAATCACTCAATTTACATTTATAAAAGACCTGGTTTTGAAATAACAGAAACATTTGGCGCACAAATAAATATTTTAAACGCCCCGATGCTTGAAATTTCGTCTACACTTATACGTAAGTTAATTAAAGAAAAAAAATCTATCAGGTTTTTGGTACCCGATACTGTTAAAGAGGAAATTGACTTGGCAGGATACTATAAAAGCTAATTAAATAATTAAACCCGTAAGCAGGCAAAACAAAACAATGAAGGGAGATGGGATTTTTGAATATTGCAATATTAAAAATGTGCCCACTATTATACCTATATTTATAAAACTTTCCATATTAAAAGAAAGTATAGAAACATCCTTTATAAGATAAAGTGTTCCGGCAAACATTACACCCACCACTGTTGCATTAATCCCTTCCAGTGCCCTGAATACTACAATATACTTTTTTAATTTTTGCCATACAGGAAAAAAAAACAAAACCAGCAATGCGCTTGGTAAAAAAATAGCTACAGAACCAATAGCACAACCCAGTAACTGGGTTCGGGGGCCTTCTTTTTTTAATGCTATGCCTCCCATAAATGAAGCTATAGAAAAAACCGGCCCCGGTATTGCTCTTACCATTCCAGCCCCGGTAAGCAATTCTTCCCTTTCTACTCTTATCAAATCCGGATTTCTTTTTACAGCTTTTTCAGAAGTGGGCCTTGCAACATACTGATCTAGCATTAATGGTATTAACACATCGCCGCCTCCAAAAACAAAAGATCCAAAACGATAAAAATTCTCAAACAGGTTATAAGGCTTTCTGTTTTCCCAATTTTGTTTACGGGCAGTTTCACTTAAAAAACCTGCAACAGCAAAAATTAAAACAAACAACCAAATATTTGTCCATTTAATTTGCCTGGGTTTTACTACTTCATTTTCTGGTATTCGTTTATCGCTAAAGTTAGTTGCTACACCGCCACAAATAATTAAAGTGGGTATTACCCATGGAGCTTTAAAAAGTAAATATGTAACTAATAAAGCAACTAACATTATTACCTGAGTAATTGTATTCTTAATACTTACACTATATGCTTTAAGGGCGGCATAAGCTAAAAACCCAATAGCCATGGGTTGTATAAACCTAAAGATATTTTTATGAACACTTTCTTCTGTTATACTTCCTACTACAAAAGATAAGCCGCCCATTAATATACAGGCAGGTAATATCCATATAAGTAAAGTAAGTATAGCAAGCCTTACACCGCCTCTTTTATACCCAATAAGTGTTAATGTTTGTGTAGATGATGCTCCAGGTAAAAGCTGGCAAAAAGAAACATATTCCATCAATTCTTCTTTTGTAACATCTCTTCTTCGGTCTACAAAAGTTTTTAAAACCATACCCAGGTGGCCTTGTGGGCCCCCAAAAGCAGATATACTATGAAAAAATACAGCTTTTAAAAAAGGTATATGCCTAAGCAGTTTATTCAATTACCAATAGTAATTTATTTATTGTAATTAATACGGGCTTTATTACTAACCTTCTTCAGAATAATACTTTGGTTAGTTTACTTTACCAAATTTCAAAATATTATTAGTAGCTGTATTGAACAATATTTGTTACAATACCTTCTGTTAATTCTGTAAGTTTATTATTGGGCTGAACGAGATTAGATACCGTTTTCACAATTCCCATGTCGGAAATTTTTTTCCATTGCTTATTTCTGTAAATATATTTTTGCATTGAATATTTAACGCTATCATAAGAAATTGGGTTTATAAACTCAATTTGTATTTTTTTAGTTCCCTCTTCTATGTTTTTGTTTAAAAGATTTAAATTATTAAAATAATGCATTTCTGGTAGGTTGTTAGTAATATAGTTCATTGATAATACCTGTAATTGGTTATTCTTATAAAAAGAAACTTTACCGTAAATACCGTTGCTTAAACTATTTTTAAGGCTATCGAAATTACAATTTACCAGTTCAATATAATAAGTATTTTTTATTTTCTCTTTTTCTTTATTATCACATCCATAATATAAAATCAAACTACAAAAAATAATTATTATTAAAAACGGTTCAAATCTTTTTTTATAAACCATATTTCGCACTAATTTTTAGCATTTCATCAATTGGTTTTTTTGCAGCTAACCTTAATTCTTCATCCATTAAAATTTCAGGTTTTTCATACTTTAAACATAAATACAATTTTTCCAATGTATTTAATTTCATGTGCGGACAATCGTTACAAGCGCAACTATTATCAGGCGGAGCCGGTATAAAAACTTTATCGGGACTAGCTTTTTGCATCTGGTGTAAAATTCCGGTTTCAGTAGCTACAATAAACTCCATAGCATTATCTGATTTTGTGTAATTTAATAAACCTGTAGTACTTCCAATAAAATTGGCTACCTGTAAAACAGCCTCTTCACATTCTGGATGAGCAATTACTTTTGCATTTGGATGACGAATTTTTAATTTAGTTATTTTTTCGAGGCTAAAAATTTCATGAACCATACATGCACCATTCCATAACAACATATTTCTGCCGGTTTGTTTGTTTATATAAGCTCCAAGGTTTTTATCAGGTGCAAATATAATTG
Source organism: Ferruginibacter sp. (assembly GCA_035425605.1). GTDB lineage: Bacteria > Bacteroidota > Bacteroidia > Chitinophagales > Chitinophagaceae > Ferruginibacter. The sequence goes on along the minus strand of DAOLYC010000036.1, from coordinate 3,734 downwards.
GTTGGTCAACAGGCAGGCTTTCAATAATTTTTTGAGCATTGGAAGAAGTACAGATGATATCACTTAATGCTTTTATTCCGGCACTACAGTTTATATAGGTAATTACTTTATGGTTGGGGTATTTATCTTTAAATATTTTAAATAAAGCTGGTGGTGCCGAATCACTAAGTGAGCAGCCTGCATTTAAATCGGGCAATAACACCTTTTTATTTGGATTTAAAATTTTTGCTGTTTCGGCCATAAAATGTACACCTGCAAAAACAATCATATCTGCATTTGTTTTTTCTGCATGTTGCGCCAACCCTAGGCTATCTCCAATATAATCTGCCACATCCTGTATATCAGGTTCCTGGTAATAATGTGCCAGAATTACAGCATTCTTTTCTTTTTTTAATTTTTCAATTTCGGCAAATAAATCTAATTCAGGATCTATATCAATATCCAAAAAACCTTTTTTTTCAATTGCTTTAATTGCGGTGTTAATATCTGTCATAATATATATTAATACTTCTTTTTTATATAATCACTTACTATTATTAGGGCTGTTAATATGTGGAAATAAAAAAATTATTAATGTTGCAAAATTAAAAACTTTAGTTTATTAACAGCCATCCACAAAAAATTAACATTTAGTATTTTTAAAATAAGTATAAATAAAGCTCATGCCATAAAAACTATTAGTATTTTCTAATTTATTTTTAAACAACAGTTGATAAATAACCAAGTGAAAATAAAAACCAAGTATTAATAAAATTTCACTGTTGATAAGAGTGGTATAAAATAGCACTTGATAACAATATTTATTTTATACAATGCCCATCATTTTATATTTACTCATTTTACCCATAATATTTATTTAAAAAATAAACGGTTACCAACATTACTACAACCTTATCAACACAACTATGTTTAAAAACATAAAATAACAGTATAATTAAATTAACTATACGCTCTGTATTAAAAATACTAATCCTTACAGAACCTGCATTTTAATAGGTTTTACTGCTTAAAAAAGCTGATTTATATACAATTTTACCCTATTTTTGCCCTCCAAAATTTAATATAGAAGTTTTATGCAAATTATTCAGGGAATACGTGAAAAAGGTGCTGCAATAGTAATTGTAGTTATATCGCTTAGTTTAATAGGCTTTATTTTAATGGATGCCAGGCAGGGAGGTAATAACCTTAATGCTGCAGGAGGCAATATAGGTAAAGTAGATGGTGAGGAAATAGGACAAAATGAATTTAATACTAAAGTTAAAAACTTAGAGCTACAGGAAGAACAACAATCGGGCGCTAAGCCAACAAACAGCCGTACAGCTCAAATTCGTGAACAGGTATGGAACCAGATTGTTGCAGAAAAGGTATTTTTTGCCGAAGCTGATAAACTTGGTATTGACTTTACATCAAAAGAATTAGAAAGCGTACTAAAAAGCAATGAGCCTGGTAACCCGTTTTTACAAGAAAGACAGTTGATGGATGAAACTACGGGTAAACTTGACATTAATAAAGTTAACCAGGCCCTTATTAATATTAAAAAAATGAAAGGGGAGCAGTGGGAAATGGTTAATGCACAAATTCTTGAACCGCAAAAGCTTACCAGCATATCAACTAAATATTTTGCACTATTAAATGCCAGCGCATATTATCCTTCCTGGATGGAGGAAAAAGACCTTAAAGAAAAGAACAATTTTGCTAATATATCTTATGTACAAGTACCTTATCAAACCATTGGTGATAGCACAATAAAAGTTACCGATGCCGAAATTGAAAACTATGTTTCAAAACATAAAGATCTATTTAAACAAGATGCCGGAAGGATGATTTCGTATGTTGCTTTTAGCCAGTTACCAAGCCCTGAAGACAGCGCCAAAACAAAAACCCTTGTTGAAAATTTAAAAAGCGATTTTGCAAATACTAATGCAAATACCTTAAAAACATTTTTAGCACGCAATGCAACTGCTATGGAATATGATACTAATTATGTACCAAAATCTAAAATCAACAGCCATGCAATTGATTCTATAACAAGTTTACCGGTTGGCTCTGTTTATGGACCTTATGTAGATAATAATGATTATGTATTAGCTAAATATGTAGGCAGCAAAACTTTACCCGATAGTGTTAATGCAAGGCATATATTAATAGCAACTGTAAACAACCAAACGGGCGAACCTTTATTAGAAGACAGCGTAGCCAAAAATCGTGCAGATAGTATATTTAATGCTATAAAAGCCGGAGCAAATTTTGCCACACTGGCATTACAGTATTCTGCAGATGGCAGTAAGATAAAAGGTGGCGACCTGGGTACATTTGCTTATGGAACGATGGTACCGGAGTTTAATGATTTTTGTTTTAATAAACCTGTAGGATCAATGGGTATAGTACATACACAATTTGGTTACCATATAGTAGATGTGCTGAATCAAAAAGGACAAAGCCCTGCTTATAAGATTGCTTTTTTAGCAAAAGAAATTTTATCAAGCGAAGAAACAATTAATAAAGCCAGCAATGAAGCAATTAAACTTTCTGCCGAAAAAGACCCTAAAAAAATGGAGGCTTACATTCAAAAAAATGGGCTAAAGAAAATAACCGTGCCCACCCTAATTAAAGAAAATGATGCTCAAATAGGACAAATGCAGGATGCAAGACAATTGGTTCGCTGGGTATATGAAGCTAAAAAAGGAAATGTTAGCGATCCAATGCCTGTTGGCGACGAGTTTATTGTGGCAACAGTAGATAAAATTTATAAAGAAGGTACACAAGATGTGGAAACAGCAAGGCCTCTTGCCGAAAACTCAATAAAAGAAGAAAAGAAAGGCGAAATAATTATTAAAAATTTAGGAGCCAATGTTACATTAGAAACAGCAGCTTCAAAGTACAGTAAGGAAATATTAAATGCAGGAGCCGATTCATCAATAACTTTTAAAACTCAAATCATTAACTCAATAGGAAATGAACCAAAGTTGATTGGTGCTATTTTTAATAAGGCAAACTTAAATAAAGTTGCAGCACCGTTAGCAGGCAAAACCGCTGTATATGTATTTAAAGTAAACAGTATTGCAGCAAAAGCTACCGATGCCAACGAAAACATGGCTCAATTTAGAACAGAGCAAACCAATGCATTAAGAAACCAGGCCGTATCAAACTGGTTTGAAGGGTTACGAAAAAAAGCCAGCATTAAAGATAACAGAAGCAAATTCTATTAAAGCAAATAGTTAAATTAAACTACTTACAGCCATCATTAATACTTGATGGCTGTTTTGTTTTATCTTTGCACTATGGATGAAGTATTTGTAAATAAAGTAGCAGAAAGCGGTATAATAACACTAAACCTTGAGGAGTTTTATCCAAAAGAAGAGACTGTGGTTTTTGATATGAAAGAACATTTATTCATGGGGCTGATATTAAAAGAGAAAGATTTTAGAGAAACGATGAAAAGTCTTGACCTTTCGGTTTACAAAGAAAAGAATATTGCCATTACCTGTACTGCCGATGCTGTGATTCCCGTATGGGCCTATATGTTGGTAACAAGTTACCTGCAACCTGTTGCTAACAATATTGTTTTTGGAGATGCGGCATTTTTACATAAAACCATTTTTTTAAATAACCTGGCTAATATTAATATTAATGATTACCAGGATAAAAGAGTGGTAATAAAAGGATGCGGAGATTTACCTATAACCGAAACAGCCTATGTGGCTATTACAAATATGCTAAGGCCTGTTGTAAAA
>DAOLYC010000035.1:0-11818 GCA_035425605.1 Ferruginibacter sp. | reverse complement strand
ATAAACTGCTTCTGAATATCTTTCAGGTCCCTTAAGATACTGGCATCAACTAAAGTGCCTCCTGTTTCTAAAATAAATCCACCAATCAATTCATTGTTAACTTCAGTTTCAATTTCAAATGTTTGTCCTGGTACAGCCATACCATTTACATTAGCCATGATTGTGTTTTTCATTTCAGGTGTAATAGTATCTGCTGTGGTAATTTTTACTTTATGAATATTACGCAGTTCATTAAACTGATCAATATAGGTTGTTGCAATTTCGGGCAGGTTAGTTTCCCTGGCTTTAATAACTAATAGTTTTATAAAAGCACTGGTTAATGCACTTACACGGTCTTTAGTAATAGATTCCAGTATGTTTTGTTTTGCCGATGGTTTTATTACCGGGCTACGCAACACATTCACAAAATCGGTGTTGCTTTTGCATATTTTGTGAATCCATTTCATGTCTGCACAAACAGCATCCACCTGGTTTTGTTCTGCTGCCAAACCAAGTAAACTTTTTGCGTAACGGCCTGCTAAACGTGGATTGTTCATATTAATGATGAGTTATAAACTATGTGAATGATAAATGTGTTTCATTCATCATTCTTAATTTCCAATGCTTAATTCAATTTTACTTCTGCAGCCAGGGTTTTAATATAATTTTCCTGTTCTGCTTTATTGCTTAATTCTTTTCGTAATACTTTTTCACTTACTTCCAAAACTAAGCTGCCCACCTGGTTTTTAATTTCGGTAAGCGCTGCCATTTTCTGGTTTTGTATAGATGCATTAGCATCGGCGATGATTTTTGCTGCTGCTGTTTTTGCTTCTTCTTTGGCGTCATTAATCATCTTGTCCTTGGTATCTTTTGCTTCTTTAAGCATGATAGCTCTTTCTTCACGTGCTTTTACAAGAATGGTTTCGTTATCATTTTTCAATTGAGCCATTTCCAGCTTAATTTTTTCGGCTGTTGCCAATGAATCGGCAATATTTTTTTCACGTTCTGCCAGCCCGTTAATAATCATTGGCCAGGCAAATTTCTTTAACAGAAAAAATACAACAAGGAACGCCAACAGCGTCCAAATAATAAGGCCAAAGGCCGGTGTTAATAATTGCATTTTATATTATTTAATAAAATAAAAAAATCTGAATTGTTCTAAAACGCATTTCTATTGCGTTTGAAAATTTAAAATCAGTTTTTCAACTTTCTCAAGTTAAAAATTACTGCATCCTCCGTCCTGTACATTGGATGCAGTAAAGGCTTTAAAGCACCATGGCCAGGAATCCGATGATTACCGCAAATAACGCAACCCCTTCTACCAAAGCGGCAGTAAGGATCATGTTACTACGGATGTCATTGATTGCTTCAGGTTGGCGTGCAATTGATTCCAATGCACCCTTACCAATTTGGCCAATACCGATACCTGCGCCAATAGCGCCTAATCCGGCACCAATAGCACCGCCTGCATTCCCAATTGGTGTGCTTAACAAAACATTCAATAAATCCATGATTCTGATTTTATATTGGTTAAAAAAATACTTAATTAAAAATGATATAGTTCATCTCCATCATGTACATGATCGGTATGCCCGGTTTCAAATGCCTGCCCTACAAATACCGCTGTTAATATTGTAAATATGAAAGCTTGTAAAAACGCAACCAGTATTTCAATAAAATAAATAAAGATGGTAAATGCCACTGATAAAGGTGAAAAACCCCAACCTATATACTGGTTTATTGATGCCATGATAAATATCAAAGAGATTAAACAAATGATAAGTATATGCCCGGCCAGCATGTTTGCAAATAACCTTATCATTAATGCAAATGGTTTTGTAAAAATACCGAGTATCTCTACCGGTACTAAAATTACTTTTACCCAGCCAGGTACACCCGGAGGGTTTATTATATGACCCCAATAATGTTTATTACTGCTGAACAAGATTACTACAAACGAAATGATGGATAATATAAATGTAAAGGCAATATTGCCAGATACATTGGCCGAACCCGGAATTAATCCAAAAAGATTGTTGATTAATACAAACAGGAACACCGTAAGAATATAAGGCAGGTATTTGTTACTTTTTGCACCCAGGTTTGGTTTGCAAATTTCATCGTTGATGAAATTAACCACTGTTTCCATAGTATTTTGCCAGCCTGTAGGTGCTGTTTTAATGCCCTCGCCTCTTTTATAACGGCCTGCAATCTTAATCAACAGGAAACAAAGTAAAGTCAATGCTAAAATCATCTGTACCACATTACGGGTTGGCGATAGGTCGAGTACAGAAACCGATGCATCTAGCTTACCATCAGCATCAACTGCTACTATATTACCAGCAGAATATTTGTTACGGTCAATTCCTTCTTCATCAATTTTTTCATTGGTTAATAAAGCATATCCATCAACTACATGTTCTCCATGATGAAATTTTGAAGACATAAAACATGAAAATCCTTTGCCTTTTGAATAAACAATAACCGGCAACGGAATGCTTACATGGTGTTCTTTTCCATCTGACCCCTTATAATTTAAAAAATGAAATTCATGAGCATCCATGATATGACCAAAAATGATCTCGTTGGCATCAAACACCTTCTTTTCTTTTGCAGGCGTTTCTGCAGGTTCATGCTGGGCAAAACTTGCATTAGAAAAAAACACTAAGCTTATGCTGAAAGCCGCTACCAGTAATGATTTGACGCTCTTTAATACCATAATATGCCTGTAATTTGGCGCAAAGATAAGGTTGCCCGGCTGAAATTAAAAATTGAGGGGAAAGAATTTATATTTAATACTTATATAACGATGTTATATCAAGTCTTCCTGCTTTTTAAATTGCATCTTATGAAGCTGGTAGTAAAATCCTTGCTTTTGCAATAACTCGCTGTGGCTACCCATTTCTTTTATTTCGCCATTATCAAGTACCATAATTTTATTGGCCTTACGAATGGTTGATAAACGATGTGCAATTACAATGGATGTACGGTTGATTATTAATTTATCTATTGCTTGTTGAATCAAGGCTTCACTTTCGGTATCAACCGATGAAGTAGCTTCATCCAATATTAATATAGCCGGGTTGTATAATAATGCACGTACAAAAGATAATAGTTGACGCTGGCCAAGAGAAAGTGTGGCTCCTCTTTCCATTACATTATAATTGTACCCACCGGGTAGTTGCATAATAAAATCATGAATACCGATCAGCTTTGCTGCTCTTATCACTTCATCTTCTTTTATACCGGGGTTAAGTAAGGTAACATTATCTTTCACTGATCCGTTAAAAAGAAAAACATCCTGCAATACCACTGCTATCTTTTCTCTTAGATCATCCAACCTAAAATCTTCAATTTTAATATCATCAACTTTTATACAGCCTTTGTTTACCTGGTACAGCCTGTTTAATAAACTTATGATTGAAGTTTTACCGCTGCCCGTATGGCCAACTATTGCTAAAGTTTCGCCTGCTTGTAATGTAAAACTTATATCTTTTAAAACATACTGTTCGCCTGTATAGGCAAACCAAACTTTATCAAATTCTACTTTTCCATGCAGCCGTTCTATTTTTATATTTCCTTCATTAATTGTTGTATCATCATTATCCAGCACTTTAAAAACCCTTTCGCTGGCAATCATACCCATTTGCAGTACATTAAATTTATCTGCAATTACCCGTAATGGCCTAAATAGTAAATTAAGGCAAAGGATAAAAGCTGTAATTACACCGGCTACCTTTTCGGCTTGTGCCGCACTTACCACATCTTTTGCTGCCCACCAAACAAGTAACCCAATGGATAAGGCCATCACCAGTTCTACAACAGGAAAAAAAACTGAATAAGCAAATATGGCTTTAATATTAGCATTGCGATGCTCTTTATTGATGCTTTTAAATTTTTTGAATTCTTTTTTTTCTGCCGCAAATGCCTGTACTACGGCCATGCCAGTTATATGTTCCTGTACAAAAGCATTTAGGCTGGCAACTGCATTGCGAACTCTTATAAATGATTTGTTTACGCTTTCTTTAAAATAATAAGTGGCCACAATTAAAAAAGGAAAAGGCGCCAGGCATACAAGTGTAAGTTTCCAGTCAACATAAAACATGTAAGTAAGTACAGAAAAAATTGCAAGCAAATCGGCAATGATGGGTATCAACCCATCGCTAAAAATATCGTTTATAGATTCTATATCGTTTATAGTTCTTGTAGTGAGTGTGCCAATGGGTGTTTTATCGTACTGCGATAAATTAAGTTGCAATATTTTATTGTATGTGCTGATACGCATATCCTTTACTACATTTTGACCTAGCGATGCAGTTGAAAAAGTAAACAGGAATCGAAACCCCGTTTCGAGCAACAATAAAATTATTTGTATGATAGTAATTTCGATAATAAAACCACCAGGACCATGTATAAAATGCGAAGCAGTATTATTTTTAATTCCATCGTTAATGGTAAGCTGTATTAAAAAAGGGCGAACAGGAGCAATTATTGCCAGCAAAACTGCCAACATTAATGAGCCATAAAACTTTTTTTTATAAGGCGCTGCAAAATGAAACACTCTTCGAAGTAATGAAAAATCAAAAATTTTTCTTTTTGCCTTATCAGTAGCTATCATGCTGCAAAGGTAAGAGGGTTTAATATTACGTATTTGGTTCTACTTGTGTTTCAAGCTATTCTTCCTGTATCAAATTATTATAGCCTTTTAAAAAAATTGCGCCAAGATTTTTATATGGCGGTATGTAGTCTTCCCAGCTTTCTCTTACAGCCCGGCTGGGATCGCCGGAAAATAATTTTGAAAGGGAAGCCCACATATCTTTCCAAACCAATGTACTGCCCGACTCAAATGCCTGGTTCATATAGTTCAGTATGGGCCTGTTAATATCACCTGTTCCTATTTCTTTGGTAGATATGATGTTAGCCTCAGGATTTTTTTCGATGATGTCGTTTAAATTTTTATATCCGCCGCAGGAGCCTAACATAACAATTTTTGCATTGCCGCTCATTCGCCTAATGGTTCGTATAAGCCAGTAACTGTGTCCACGGTGTACAACTACTGCCGGATGAATATCATTATCTTCTAAATACTTGTTCAGGTGAACTTGCGCACTGTCATCAAGGTTGGCATCGTTATCAAGCGGCCGATTAGCATAAATATATACATTACCTTTTTTTGATCTTATTTCATACCATTCTTTACTGGGGTTTATTATCCAGTCTTTTGAAGAAAAAGAGTTGATGAACTGCGGGAAGAAAGTTTTTCCATCTTCATCGCCATACCAATACACCTGCTGTACTATTCGTCCTTTATCGTCCTGTAAATCCTTATTGGTTATTTCATAAATAGATGGAATGCCCAACACATTAGTAAGGTTGATATTATTTTTTTCATCGGCCGATAAAAAAATGGTTTTTAATAAACCGTAAATGGTTTTACCTCTTACATTATTATTTTGGATAGCATTGTTTTCATTTTCACTTATATACTTCAGGATGGTTTGTTTTAGCTTTTCATCAGTAATACTGCTGTAAGAATCTGCCACATCAATGGCATCTTCCAGGTTACTCGTTTTATCGAGATTGGCAATAAAGCCACGCATTAAAACCTGTGATGACGATTTAGGCATAAACTTTAAAAAAGTGTCCAGCTTATTAAAGTTTGCCGCCATTTTGATGAATTTTTTAAAATAATCAAAATGAACATCCAATAATAAAGAATCGGTACGGGGTTGCTTACCTAACCTTTGTAATAACCTAAAAAAACTATGTTTATAACTTGAGGTATAAATTTCACTTTCGCTCATCACCATCATAAAATAAAGATCAACAGCCGATAAAGAATCAGTAGCCTTCATTCGTGCATTGATATTGCTTAATTCGTGCAGTGCATTAATGGGTGTAACAAAATGCTGAATGGCCTTATATTTTAAAGTTTCCCGTAAACCATTGGGTCCAAACATGGCAATGGCTGTATCTTTTGCCGGCGATACCATCCTTTTAAAATATGCTATCTCAGTTTTTACAAGCAGTTTATAATAACCAACACTATCATATCCTGTTCCATTTTCTCCAACATATTTTTTTATGCTTTCCACCGTTTGTTTTCCTTTCATAATATCATCTAAAAAAGGAAAGTACAAAAGCGCATTGGGTGTTTTGCTTAAAGCAACAACAGCTTTTACAACCGGGTTAGTATTGCGATGTACCAGTAACCCAATTTTTGAATCGGCTGCCTGTGCTACCGTGTAAATGCCCGTAGGGTTATACAGGCAGCTTTCTACTATCAGGGAATCAGCAAAGGGTTCATTACTGAATGGGCCAATGGTTTGTAAAATTTTATCGGGGTTAAGTTTACAAAATTGTAAATACAATATTTTTTTACTGTAGGTATAACCAATATTATCAACAAAAATTTCAGTAATTATTTTATTAACCTGGTATGGCGCTCCATTGATAATTGAAACCATGCTTTTTCCCTGAATATTAAAGTTCAAAACTTTTTCAAAAGTTTCAACAAGCAAAGGAGCATATAAAGGATTAAACTCTTTTGCTTTCCATGCACTACGAAATCCTTTTATAAGATTCTCAATATAACTGAGGTTTCTTACTTTTTCGTTGTTGGTTTTAATCAGCGTATCTTTTTCAACCTGGTTTTGCAGATCATCAATTTTTCTAATAAGGGCATCGGAAACAGTAAGGTTAATATCAGGCTTGGACGAAACCTTAATCAATCCATCAACTTTACCATCAAGTTTATCTAATTGAAGTTGCTCTTCATTTATCTTATCATGAAACAATTGCCTGTAAATGGGTACTATCACAGAATCCTGGATAGCAAAAGCCTGTACAGAAATAAAAGACAATAAAAGAAAGATTATATATTTTTTCATTTGTGGTTTCAATTGCAAATATGCTAAAATTATACCAGAGCGCTTACAATTGTCGTAAACAAACAATCGCCCTTTTTAATAAAGTAAAACTCATAACAATTTAATAATACTAAACACGCCATAAATTTAAATACTTCATAAAGGTAAAGACTATTTTTGCAGGATATGAGTAGTGTAAATACTGTTAAAAAAATTTTAATAGCCGATGATGAACCCGATATACTGGAAATCATTAGTTACAACCTGCAAAATGAAGGACACGAAATAATTACTGCAAAAAATGGCAACGAAGCGCTGGATAAGGCAATAAAATTTAAACCCGACCTTATTATACTGGATATTATGATGCCGGGAAAAAACGGAATTGAAGTTTGTAATATACTACGCTTGCAGCCTGTATTTAATGAAACGCTTATCATTTTTTTAACCGCATTAAGCGATGAAGGCACCGAAGTAAAAGGACTTGAATCGGGTGCCGATGATTATATAACAAAACCTGTTAGTCCAAAAGTATTGGTAAGTAAAGTAAATGCACTTTTTAGGCGTTTTGTTAAAGAAGATATTAGTATGCTGCAAATAGGCGATTTAAAAATTGACAGGGAAAAATTTATTGTTAATTACCTGGGCAATGATATCATACTTGCCCGCAAAGAGTTTGAACTGTTGGCATTGTTGGCTGGTAAACCAGGTAAGGTTTTTTTGCGTAACGAAATATTAAACAAGGTTTGGGGCACCGAGGTAATAGTGGGCGATAGAACCATTGATGTGCATATAAGAAAAATACGACAGAAACTAAACCTGGATTGTATAACCACTGTAAAAGGTGTTGGCTATAAATTTGAATTATAACAAAAGTACCATCGTTAATAAATCCGGGATTAAGTACTTTTACATAGCAATCAATCCGTAAATAAAAAAGCATGCTCTCCAAAAAAAATATTTCTCCACAACAATTAGCAGCTTTAACGGCACTGGGCCTATCAGTACCTATTGCTATTGGTATTTTCATCTTTAAACCTGTTTGGTGGATAGCGTTGCTTTCTTTAGCCGTAATATTTTTAGGGTCTTATGCACTTATTGTTTATACACTGCAAACATTCATATACCGAAAAATAAAACTCATCTATAAATTTATTTATCAAACCAAAGCAAGTAAACGAGAAGAGTTTTATTATAAAAACATCTTACCTCAAAAAAGTATTGATGAAGTAAGAGAAGATGTGGAGAAATGGGCAGAACAACGCAAGGCAGAAATTGAACAACTACAGCAAAACGAAGCCTACCGTAAAGAATTTTTACAAAACCTGAGTCATGAACTTAAGACTCCTATTTTTGCCATACAAGGTTATGTAGATACCTTGCTAAACGGGGCATTGAATAAACCGGAAGTAAACACCAAGTTTCTGCAAAGCGCTTCACATAATATCGACAGGCTGGTAAACCTTGTAGCCGATCTTGATTCTATTTCAAAACTGGAAAGCGGAGAACAGCATTTAATAATGGATAATTTTATTATACAGGACCTGGTGAAAGAAGTGTACGAAACCCTGGCAATAAAAGCAGATGAAAAACACATCAAATGTGTTATTAAAAAAGGTTGCGAATTACCCCTCACCGTTTATGCCGATAAAGAAAAAATAAGGCAGGTACTGATTAACCTTATTGACAATGCCATAAAATATGGTAAAAACAACAGCATCATTGAAGCTAGTTTTTACAAAGTAGATGGAGCAAAAATATTGATTGAAATAAGCGACGAAGGATCGGGCATTGCAGAAGAACACCTACCCCGGATTTTTGAACGTTTTTACCGTACCGACCTAGCCCGTAGCCGCAAAGTAGGAGGCAGTGGCCTGGGACTATCTATCTGCAAACACATTATAGAAGCACATAACCAAACCATTCATGTACGCAGCAAATTAGATGTAGGAAGCACATTTGGATTTACACTACAAAGTAAAAAAATATAAAGGCACTAAGGCGGCTTATGCTATATTTTCAATAATTCCTGCAATGCCCTGGCCGCCACCAACACAAGCTGTTACTAAACCGTATTTTTTGTTCAATCGTTTCATATCATGTACAAGTTGTATGGTTAGTTTGCAACCGGTACAACCTAACGGATGACCCAAAGCAATAGCTCCGCCATTAATGTTTACAATTGCAGGGTTTAAATTCAATGTACGAATTACTGCTAATGACTGTGAGGCAAATGCTTCGTTTAATTCTATCAAATCTATCTGCAAAAGGTTCATCCCTGCTTGTTTTAAAACTTTAGGTACAGCTTCTACAGGGCCAACACCCATAATACGTGGATGTACACCGGCACTTACACAATTCACCAACCTGGCAATAGGTTTTAATCCCAACTCATTAATCATCTTCTCTCCCATCACAATAACAAAAGCAGCGCCATCACTAGTTTGAGAAGAGTTACCAGCGGTAACACATCCGCCGGCAGCAAATGCAGGCTTAAGTTTTGCAAGTCCTTCCAAAGATGTATCAGCCCTTACTCCTTCATCGGTATCAACTACAAAATCTCTTTTTTGTCTTTTACCATTGGCATCTACAAATACTTCATTAACTGTTATTGGTAAAATACCCGATTTAAAATAACCTTCTTTAATAGCATTGCCTGCTTTTAAATGACTGTTATAGCTAAAAGTGTCCTGGTCTTCCCTGCTTACTTTATATTCTTTGGCAACCGCTTCGGCCGTAAGGCCCATACCTAAATAATAGTCGGGCTCGGTGGCTGCTATTGCGTATGAAGGAACCGTTTTCCATCCGGCAGTAGGCACCATCGTCATACTTTCGGTACCACCGGCAATAATACAATCAGCCATGCCACTGCGTATTTTAGCTGTTGCCATCGCAATACTTTCTAGCCCACTGGCACAATAACGGTTAATAGTAATTCCCGGCGCATGAATGCCCACAGCTTTTACCGATATCATCCTGCCCACCTGTAAACCTTGTTCAGCTTCGGGTACAGCATTGCCCACAATTACATCATCAACTCTTTTTGCATCAAGTTGCGGCACACTAGCCAACAAACCTTTTATAACATCTACGGCCAAATCATCAGGCCGGGTAAACCTAAAGCCGCCTTTCTTACTTTTAGTAATAGCAGTTCTGTATCCTGCAACAATATATGCGTCCTGCATTTTTTATTTTTTTATGTACCAGGCGGGCAAACCACTTATCAGCTTCATGGGCGTCGCACACTTGTACGTTAGTAATTTTATTGAACCTAAATTTAGTTGTTTATGCAACTTTATATACCAAAGTTATAGTTTCTATATCAAAACAAAAAACTGAATACAGTAATGTACATTTGCGCCAATGTATAAACTTTTACGTTCATTTTTATTTTGTTTTGAACCTGAATGGGTACATTATTTTTCAATGAACGGATTGAAGTTATTGTGCAATATACCGGGTATAAAAAAATTAATTTCTGCAAAATATAAACCCCAGGGAAATACAGAATATTCTCTGTTAAACATTCAATTCCCAAACCGGGTTGGGCTGGGTGCAGGGTTTGATAAAAACGCCAAATATTTAAACGAACTACATGCACTTGGGTTTGGTTTTATTGAGATAGGAACTGTAACAGCATTGCCACAGCCAGGAAACGAAAAACCCCGTTTATTTCGATTACCAAAAGATAAAGCGCTTATTAACCGTATGGGTTTTAATAATGATGGCGTAGAAGTGATTGCAGAAAGATTAAAAAAATGGCAAGCCAAACAACATCAATCAAAACTTATTATTGGCGGCAACATTGGTAAAAACAAAGTAACGCCAAATGAAGATGCCTGGAAAGATTATGAACACTGTTTTAAAGCCCTCCATCAATATGTAGATTATTTTGTGGTAAATGTAAGCTCTCCCAATACACCAGGCTTAAGAGCATTACAAGAAAAAGATTCAATAAAAAAAATACTCACTAACCTGCAAAACATAAATACTAAACTTGCAAACCCAAAACCTATTCTTTTAAAAATTGCACCCGACCTTACCACCGAACAGGTAGATGATGTTATAGATGTAGCCCTCGAAATAAAATTAGACGGACTTGTTGCAACCAATACAACTATTAGCCGGAACAATCTTACAACCAACCAGGCACAACTAACAGCTATTGGCGCTGGCGGTTTAAGTGGCTTACCAGTTAAAGCAATAAGCACTCAAATTGTAGAATACATTCATCAAAAAACCAAGGGGCAAATACCTATTATTGCCAGCGGTGGCATATTTACTGGCCAGGATGCTAAAGAAAAAATTGATGCCGGTGCTTCTTTAGTACAAGTGTGGACCGGTTTTATTTATGAAGGCCCCGGTATTGTAAAAAACATTTGTAAAAAAATTTAAAAATAAATTTAAATGGAACATTTACTAACATCAGAAAGCATCATCAGCTTTTTAATACTTGTAATACTGGAAGTAGTATTGGGTATTGATAATGTAATTTTCGTAAGCATCATACTTAACCGGCTTCAAAAAATAAAAGACCAAAAGAATGCTCGTCGCATTTGGATGATTACCGGTATTATTTCCCGGAGCTTGTTATTGCTTGCATTAAGCTGGCTGCTAACACAAAAAGGTAAAGCAGTATTTACCGTATTCGGTAAGGGTTTTGACCTGGCAAGTATTGTAATGTTGGCTGGTGGAATTTTTCTTATCTATAAATCGGTTATGGAAATACACCATAAACTAGAGGGCGAAGACCCCAATGCTGCTCTGAAAAAAAACAATAAAATATCATTGGGTAATGCTATCGGTCAAATAATGCTTATTGATGCAGTCTTTTCTTTTGATAGTATTATAACCGCAGGAGGCACAGCCAAGCATGTTGAAATAATGATTGCCGCAGTGGTAATTGCTATGGTAGTGATGTTTTTATTCAGTCCGGCCATTTCTTCATTCATACACAAGCATCCAACATT
>DAOLYC010000034.1:0-11879 GCA_035425605.1 Ferruginibacter sp. | reverse complement strand
ATTTTACCCATAATTATCACCATGGCATAACAGTAACATGCCCGGGCTTTTATGGCCCTCAAGGCCGCATTCTGCGACTGGGGCTTGGCTATCCGCATTTAATAAATAATCTTACAAACTTTAATTTTGGTAACTATCGTATCACTAATTTTGAAATGGAAACATCGGCTATTTATGGTTTGGGAAAAGCATTTGGCCATCAATGCTTAAGCATTAGTACCATTGTTGCTAACCGTATCAATAAACAGTTTTCTAAAGATGCCAGCCAATCTGTTGAGAACCTAATTAAAAAATCGCTGCAGATAATTGCAGATACAAGCATATAAAATGAAAATAGAATTTTATAAATACCAAGGTACCGGCAATGATTTTATTATCCTGGAAAACAGGACAGAAAAATATAATGGACTTACCAATGCCCAGGTAAAATTAATTTGTAATCGCAGGTTTGGTGTTGGTGCCGACGGGCTGATGCTTATCAACAAACATAATACGCTTGATTTTGAAATGTTGTATTATAATGCAGATGGGTTGCCAGGTAGTATGTGCGGCAATGGCGGCAGGTGTATTGTAAAATTTGCAAAAGACCAGGGCATGTACAAAGTAACTTATCGCTTTATGGCAGTAGATGGAATACATGAAGCTGATATTGATATGCATGAAATAGTAAGATTAAAAATGCAAGACGTAAATGATGTAATAATAAATCCCGGATTTGCATTACTTAATACCGGATCGCCACACTATGTAAAATTTGCAAGCAATGTGGCCGATATAAATGTGGTGGAAGCAGGCCGTGAAATACGCTACAGCAAGCAGTTTAAAAAGGAGGGAATAAATGTAAACTTTGCCGAGCCTGCCGATGAAGATGGTATTTATGTGCGTACATACGAACGTGGCGTGGAAGATGAGACTATGAGCTGCGGTACTGGAGTTACAGCATCGGCGCTGATGTTTGCCCATAACACCAAAGGCTTTAACCGGGTAGAAGTAAAAACACCCGGGGGAAATTTAAGTGTGGAGTATAATAAGATTGATGATGAACATTTTGAAAATATTTTACTTTGTGGCCCTGCACTAATGGTGTACAAAGGAGAAATAGAAATGTAAATTAAAAGCATATAAAAATGTGCAATAAAATGCTTTAATACCCAATGCCTGTTTATTTTAAAATAGAAATTTTGCAAACAATATTTTTCCTTTTGGCATTAATTAAAAAAGTATAAAAACCCGGCTGTTATAAAATGATTCAATACTTTAAAAATACCGATCACAAAACCATTGCCATTGATCAAGCAGAAAATGCAGTTTGGGTAAATGTATTACCGCCTCTAAGGCAGGAAGAATTTAATGAGCTAAGTGAAACAATGAATATACCCATTGATTTTTTAAAAGACTCGTTGGATATTGATGAACGCAGCCGATACGAAATTGAAAATGATGTAAAACTGGTAGTGATTAAAACACCAACAGAAAACAATTCTTTCAACCTTAGCGATGCGTTTTATATAACCATACCCATTTGTATAATATTAACCCATAACCAGATTGTTACTGTTAATTCATTTGAGAATGAAGCAATCAAAAAATTTCTCAATTCTTTTCAAAATCGAAATCCCGACAGGATGAATATGATGGTATTAAAGATTTTTGAAAAAATCACCAACAATTTCCAGGATTATCTTAAAGAAATAAACATCCGCCGCAACAGCCTGGAACAAAAGTTGTATGATAGCAATCGCAATGAAGAATTGTTGCAACTGATGCGTATTCAAAAAAGTTTCGTGTATTTTATTACAGCCCTCCGCAGCAATGAATTACTGATGATGAAAATTAGCCGTACCAATCTTTTAAAACTTAATGAAGAGGAAAGAGATCTGTTGGAAGATTTGATTGTTGAAACTTCGCAGGCGCTGGAAATGGCCACCACTTACACCAATATCTTGAATAGTACACTTGATGCATTTGCCAGTATTATCAGCAATAATCAAAACGATGTGTTGAAAAGGCTAACCACCTTAACCATTTTTTTAAGCGTGCCGGTTTTAATAGCCAGCATTTATGGTATGAATGTACCCATCCCGTATAAAGACAGCCACCTGGCTTTTTGGCTGCCGGTCATCCTGTCTATCTTCATACTTATATTTGTAATTCGTAATTATGCTAAAAGAATAAGAAAATAAAACAATGTTCAACATTCGGGTTTATGGAATTTTAATAAACGAAAAAAAACAGTTGCTCATTAGCGATGAATACATCCGGGGAAATTTCTATAGTAAATTTCCGGGTGGCGGGCTTGAGTTTGGCGAGGGCACCAGGGATTGTTTACAAAGAGAGTTTTTGGAAGAAATGAACCTTAAAGTAAAAGTTGGTGCCCACATATATACTACCGATTTTTATCAGCAAAGCGCTTTCAATCCTGCTCATCAACTAATTTCAATTTATTATTTTGCCGATGCAATTGAATCTATTACCGCTCCATTGCGAAACAAACCTTTTGACTTTGATGAACAACAATTAAAAATGTATGCAGAAACAGGAGAAACAGAAACTTTTCGTTTTGTAAACTGGGATGAGGTTTCTGAAGATACAGTAAACTTGCCTATTGATAAACTGGTTGTAAAATTGCTTAAACATCAAATACCATCAAATGAATTATGAAAATTTCTTTGATAAAGAACTTGTATTGCAAAACAATCGCTCTAAACTTGAACCGCTTTCAGAAAAACATTACAAGCAGCTATTACCAATTGCCATGCATACAGCATTATGGGAATTTACCGGAGCCAAAATAAGGAACGAAAACGATTTTAGAAAGTATTTTGATACAGCGATTAATGAAAGAAAATTGGGGATATCCTACCCTTTTGCAATTTTTGACAAACAAAAAAACCAGTATGCCGGCAGTACTCGTTATGCAAACATTTCATTTCCCAATAAAAGATTAGAAATAGGTTG
This sequence comes from Ferruginibacter sp., assembly GCA_035425605.1. Lineage (GTDB taxonomy): Bacteria > Bacteroidota > Bacteroidia > Chitinophagales > Chitinophagaceae > Ferruginibacter. Next base: position 8,921 of record DAOLYC010000034.1, on the reverse strand, counting down.
GACCTGGTATCATCCTGCATTACAACGCAGCGGCATCAACAAAGCAACAAAAATACTGCTCTTAACTTTTGGTTTTGAAATACTGGGCTTAAACAGGATTGAATTAAAAACCAGTTCGCTTAATATAAAATCGCAGGGAGCAATGTTAAAGATTGGCGCCACCAAAGAAGGAACTTTAAGGAACCACATGCTAAATGATGATGGTATTATTAGAGATACCGTATACTTTAGTTTTATAAAAGAAGAGTGGCCACATATTAAAAATTCCATCTTTAAAGAATTTAATACAGATAAGTCATAATTTTAAAATACAAAACTTGTTTATGAAAAATTTAATCGCATTACTGTTTGCAGTTGTGATATGCAGTTGCAACAACCAAATCAAACCTGTTGCAGAAAATACCACTTCAAACCTGTATAAAGAAATACAAACAGGAGGCGTGAAAATAATACCAATCGAAACAGCAAAAGGGAAGTTTAATATTTGGACAAAAAGCATTGGTGATAATCCAAAAGTGAAATTATTATTGCTAAATGGTGGACCAGGTGCTACACACGAATATTTTGAATGTTTCGAAAATTTTATGTTACCACAGGGATTTGAAATTATTTATTACGATCAGTTGGGCTGTGGATTGTCTGATGATCCTAAAGATACCAGCATGTGGGACCTGGGTAGATATGTGGAAGAAGTGGAACAGGTTCGTAAAGCACTTAATTTAAATAAAGATAATTTTTATTTGTTGGGGCATAGCTGGGGCGGTGTGCTGGCTATGCAATATGCATTAAAATACCAGGACAATTTAAAGGGACTTATCATCAGTAATATGATGAGCAGTTGCCCGGCCTATGGAAAATATGTACAAGATGTTTTAGCACCTCAGTTCGACCCAAAAGTTTTAGATACCATTCGCCAGATTGAAGCAAAAGGCGATTTTGAAAATCCCAAATACATGGAATTGCTGATGCCGAATTATTATGCAAAACATATATGTCGAATTCCATTAGATAAATGGCCCGAACCAATGACCCGTTCATTTGCAAAGATGAATAACTCTTTATATGTAACCATGCAAGGCCCTAGTGAATTTGGCATTGCTGGAAAATTGACCAACTGGGATGTGAGCAAAGAACTTCCTACTATAAAAACTGCTACATTAACGATTGGCGGCCAATACGACACTATGGATCCAGAACACATGAAATGGATGAGTACACAAGTGCAACATGGCCGATATTTATACTGCCCCGAAGGAAGCCATATGGATATGTACGATGATCAATCGCATTATTTTCCGGGCTTAATACAATTTATAAAAGATGTTGATGGAGGTGCCTTTAAATAATTATCAATTCATACTCATTAAAAAAATGCAGGAAAGAAAACATATAAAATTGTTCTTTCCTGCAAAAATATTATCAGCCTGTAAGCCGGATTCTGTAAGTTCTTTTGTACAGAGGTAAATGTACAAAAGTAACCCGGTTATCATTTATCTGGCTGCAACATTACTGTTACAATCTTGCTGCCTACCCATCCCGGCACATCTAATGATGATGTTAACGGGCAGCTAACTTTGCCATACAGTTGAAAAAATCAACCTCATACAAAACCGGAATCTACGTGGCATTACAGCATACAAGGTTTACCCCGTTAATACATTACTGCATTAACCTGTGAGCTCTTACCTCACATTTTCACCCTTTTCCCAATAAATTGGGATGGTTATTTTCTGTGGCACTTTCTCTTCTCTTTTAAAGAGAGCCGGCTGTTAACCGGTGTATTGCCCTTTGCTGTCCGGACTTTCCTTTCTCCAAAAAATGAAGAACGATAACCCGGCTGATAAACAACAAAGTTAATTTTATTTAATTAAAGGAAAATTATAAGCAATAAAACGGGGCTTAATCAATTTGAAAAAGCCCCGTTTATATAAATTTTAAAAAATTGAACGTATAAACTAAATGTTTATTTTTTTGATGCTTTTTGTAAGCTATCTGCAACTCTTTTTTGTTCAATAATCATTTTATCCTGCAATGCCTGTTGTTTGGCAATTGCTTCTTCTTCAGTAGTAACTTCAGTTACATCCATGTCAAATACTAAAATATCATTGGGTTTAATATCTGCTCCTCTTCCTGTAGTGCCATAAGCTAATACAGATGGAATATAAACTGTTGCCTTTGTGCCTTTTTTCATCTGTAGCAATGCATCAGGAAATCCTAAAATTATTCCTCCAAACTGCCCTAAATTAACTTCCAGGGGTTCTACGTGTTGAAACTTAGGATCAATATTACTGTCAAAAACCTTACCGCTATCCAATGTTCTACCAGTATATTTTATACTGGCAATATTATCTGTAGATAATTTTTCTCCGGCGCCTTCGGTATTAATTGCAATATAAGTACCCCATTTGGTTCTCTCGGCTTTAATATTATTTTTTGTCAGGTAATCTTTAATTAGTTTGTCATCAATATCCAATTGTTGTTTTTTTGATGCCAGGTCTTTTTCAATTTCTACCAACTGATTTTTATACATCAGCGGTTTAGCAATTATTCTTTCAGCCTTGCTGGCGCTATCAGCCTGCTGCTGGGTTTCAAAAATATTTACCAGTTTTACAAGTGTGTATAAGTATTTGCCCTTCTTCATAAAAGGCGGCATTTCCTGCATGTTTCTTTTAAAAGCCGAATCGGTGAGGGTTCTTAAAACAAGGCTGTCGCCTTTTTTCATTTTACTTAATATCTGGAAATAAATAAGAGGAGTATTCACAGAATCAAGAATTTGGATTCTTGGCATCATTTCCCTTGTATCGAGTAATACGGTATCTTTTGTTCCACTATTATATATTTGTTTGATGTGCATTTGTATATAATTGCCATATCCTACAGTTTTACCTTCGCCCTTAGATATGATTTTATATTCCACGCCATCTTTAGTTTTAGTGAAAGCGCCGGTACAGGCAGCTAATGCCGATACACAAAATACTGATAGATAAAAAAACTTTTTCATTATGTGTTTATTGTTTTTAAAATTGATAACTGCTTAATTGATCGGCATTTTCTTTTATGGCTGCCTTAAATTTTTTCACCACTTCATCAAGCGGCTCTTTATTAAAACCACCTGCTGCATTAAAATGGCCGCCACCGTTAAAATATTTACGTGCAAAGGTATTAACATCAAATCCAGCTTTACTTCTGAACGAACTTTTACGTTCTTCTCCCCTGTCTATAATAACAGCTGCAAGCCTAATTCCTTTAATGCTTAATGCGTAATTCACCAACCCTTCGGTATCGCCTGTTTTTACATTATATTTAATAAGGTCGGCTTGGGGTATACTTATAAGTGCCGTATTGTATTCATAAAATACCTCCATCCTGTTTAAAAGCACATGTCCAATAAACCTAAATCTTTCTTCCAGGAAATTATCAAATAGTTCTTCATGCACATGGCTGTGTTCCAGTCCCCTTTCTTTAAGGTCAAAAATCATTTTATGAACACTAGCTGTTGTAGAAGGGAAACGAAACGATCCGGTATCAGTCATAACACCAGCATACAAACATTCACCTATTTGGGCATCAATCAAATCTGCATGGCCCGATTCAACAATGAAATCATATACCATTTCTGCAGTTGAGCTTTTTTTTACATCACTTATTCCATAAGTAAAAACTTCTGTTTGAGGTTCCCGATGATGGTCAATTAAAATACGGTTACCTTTTGCAGCGCTTAATCTGTCTTCCATCCTTTTGGTACGACTAAGAACATTAAAATCCAGGCAAAAAATCCAATCCGCCGTATCAATAAGCAAATCGGCTTTTGCAGGTTGCGATTCGTAATCTATAACCTGTTTACAACCGGGCATCCAGTTTAAAAACGAAGCCCAGTTTGTTGGAGATATAACTGTACAGTTATGACCCAGTTTATTTAAAAAGTGATACAACCCTAAAGTGGAACCCATAGCATCGCCATCGGGTTTTTGATGCATGGTAATTATTACATTAACCGGCTGCAATAGTAATGGAAATATATTTTTTATTGGCTGCATAAAGCGGCGCAAAAGTAGGGGAAAAACAGCATACAAAACAATTAGATGCTCTTAATTGACATTTTTTTAAATTGCTGATTTTAGTGTTTTTCATAATTTGCTCATATCTTTTTTACAATAAATTTTAAAGTATTCTGCTATCAAAAAACCTAAAACCCGTTATCACTAATTAAAAATCCCAATTCAGCCCCTATCTTTGCGGCCTAAAAATTGAATACAATGAGTAACAGAACATTTACCATGATTAAGCCGGATGCAACAAAAAAAAATAATACCGGCGCCATTTTACAAATGATTAATGCTGCCGGATTTAGAATAGTAGCCATGAAAACAACAAAATTAAGTGCCGAAAAAGCAGGCGAATTTTATGCTATTCATGCTGCAAGGCCATTTTATGGAGAACTGGTTAATTTTATGAGCAGTGGCCCTATCACAGCAGCCATTCTTGAAAAAGAAAATGCAGTGGAAGATTTTAGAAATCTTATTGGAGCAACAAACCCTGCAGAAGCCGCTGATGGAACCATACGCAAACTTTATGCAGCTTCTATTGGCGAAAATGCCGTTCATGGCAGCGATAGCAATGAAAATGCTGTAATTGAAGGTGATTTTTTCTTTAGCAAACTAGAGCAGTTTTAATAAACTAATAATTTTATAATAGGCAATGCCCCTGACTTTTCAGGGGCATTTTTTAAATCAAGCACAAACAAACTACGTTTAGTTTTATAGATAAAAAAAATTGGGTTGGCTTAATAGGGCGTTTATTTAAACGACAATAATCAATCTTTATTGTATATTAAAAAAAGTTGAGTTAGCATTATTAATGTAACTGATAATTCAATAAAATTCTTCTTCATAAAATATTTGATACATAGTAACTATTAAACCCTAAACAGGAAAGTTGTAGATTTGACCATAACAAATGGCAGCAAAACTGTTCGTTTGCATTATATGAAAAATATAAAGATAATTGAAGTACCATCCGAAATAGGAGCAGGTACCCGAGGCGCAAGCCTGGGTATTGAAGCTATAAAAATTGCAGCGCTTGATTTTATGAGCAACTTCTTTGTTCATTTTCCTACAGAAAAAATTGAAGAAGAAAACAAATTGCTGTACGAACCGATACAATCGCCCTATGCCAAACGTATGCAAGGTATGTTAACCATGTACGAACGGATAAGCAAAGCTGTGGCCGACTCTATAAAAGGACATTTTTTTCCCGTTATCCTCAGTGGCGATCATAGTAATGCTGGTGGCACCATTGCTGGCATTAAGATGGCAAAACCAAAAAGTAAACTAGGTGTAATCTGGGTAGATGCCCACGCCGACTTACATACACCATACACTACTCCATCTGGCAACATACATGGTATGCCATTGGCTGTTTCCATTGCCGAAGACAATAAAGAAATGAAAGTGCACGACCTGGATGAAAAAACTGCCAGGCAATGGGATCAACTTAAATCAATAGGAAAAATAAACCAAAAGGTTTTACCTGAAGATGTGGTTTTTATTGCCTTACGAGATTATGAAAAAGAAGAGAAACACTTAATTGATAAATATGGCATGAAAGTTATTACCACTTCGGAAGTAAGACGAACAGGCGCCGAAAACGTTTGCCGTAAAGCGTTGAGACATTTAAGCGACTGTACCGATATTTATTTAAGTTTTGATGTGGACAGCCTGGACTCTTCCATTTCTAAAGGCACAGGTACACCGGTGAGCAATGGTTTGCGGGAACGGGAAGCAGAAGATATCATCAGTAAATTTATGCAAAACCGAAAAATCTGTTGCTTTGAAATTACTGAAGTAAACCCCACACTTGATAAAGAAAACCTGATGGCTGAAATCGCTTTTAATATTTTACAACGCAGCGTAAATGTTTTAATGATGAATTAACTACACTTTTTATGAAGAAGAATCTTTTATTAATTATAAGTATTTTTTTATCCCATTGGGTTTTTGCACAACAGGATGCTTATGTTAAAAGCATAAAAGCTTATCAGAAAAATTATAAAGCTACACATGAAGTGGTTAAAGGAAGAGATAGAAAGTATTTCAGATTTTTTCCGATTACAGAAAAGTACAATATTCGATGTACGTTTGAAAAAATAACGGACAGTATTGGTTTTACCATGAATACATCAGCGAAAACCCAAAAGCATTATTATAAATATGGTAAACTTGATTTTAAAATAGATGCTGTTGAATATCATTTATTTGTTTATCAAAGTAAAGACCTGCTGCAGGATGAGAAATATAAAAATTATCTTTTTGTTCCTTTTACAGATGCCACATCGGGAGATGAAAGCTACGGTAGTGGCCGCTACCTTGAATTTTATATTGATGATATACAAAACAACCAGCTACAACTTGATTTTAATAAAGCCTACAATCCTTATTGTGCCTATTCTCCAAATTATAAATGTCCCATACCTCCAAAGGAGAATTTTTTACCGGTAGCCATTAAAGCCGGCGAAATGAATTTTGCAAAAGCTCATTAAAAATGTATAGCAGTAACCATTTATTGATGATTAAACCGGTAAATTTTGGGTACAATGCCCAAACTGCGGTTAATAATACATTTCAATTTAATACAGGAGATAACATTCAACAAAAAGCATTATATGAATTTAATGCGCTTGTAGATGTATTAAGAAACAATAATGTTGATGTTACAGTAATAGAAGATACTGTTGAACCTTCAACCCCCGACTCAATTTTTCCAAACAATTGGATTTCTTTTCATAGCAATGGTCAGGTATTTTTATATCCTATGTTTGCTTTAAACAGGCGACAAGAAAGAAAGCCAAGCATACTTGAAAAAATAAAAAATCAATTTACAGTTACTGAAATAATAGATTTAAGCTTTTATGAAAATGAAAATGTTTTTTTAGAAGGAACAGGAAGTATGGTGTTTGACAGAGAGAATAAAATTGCGTATGCCTGCTTATCTCCACGTACCAATGAAAAATTATTAGATGAACTTTGCAATATGATTGGGTATAGACCGGTAAGTTTTAGCGCAACAGATGTACAAGCCGTTCAAATTTACCATACCAATGTAATGATGTGTATAGCTGATAAATTTGCAGTGGTTTGCTTGCAGGCAATTAACAATGAAACAGAAAAAAGAGAACTTATTGATACATTAAAAGAAACCAATAAGGCAATAGTAGAAATTACAATTGAACAATTAAATCATTTTGCGGGCAATATGCTGCAAGTAAAAAATTCAAAAGATGAATTACTATTGATTATGTCAACACAAGCTTATAACTCCTTAACAAATGAACAGGTACAAACATTGGAAAAATATAACCGTATCATACATACTTCTTTAGATACAATTGAAACGGCCGGTGGTGGAAGCGCAAGATGCATGATGGCAGAGATTTTCCTGGAAAAGAAATAAAATTTAACTATCTTATTTTTTATAAAACAAGCGCACAAAAGTTTTAAATATTAAAAAGATTCAGCAGTACTAATCCTTTCTTATTTAAATTTATAAAATGATAATTGATTTACGTTCGGATACATTTACCAAACCATCTCCGGCTATGCTGGAAGCAATGATGAAAGCTCCTGTTGGCGATGATGTATTTGGTGAAGACCCATCAGTAAATAAACTGGAAGCCATAACAGCAGAAATGTTTGGTATGCAGGCGGCGTTATTTTGCCCAAGTGGCACTATGACGAACCAGATTGCCATTAAATGCCACACACAACCTGGTGATGAAATCATTTGCGATAAATTAAGCCATGTATATATTTATGAAGGAGGCGGTATTGCTTTTAATAGTGCAAGCCAGGTGAAACCTACTGAAGGTAACAGAGGAAGAATAACAGCTGAGCAGGTATTAGAATCTATAAATCCCGATGATGTACATAAAGCAAGAACAAGTTTAGTAAGCATTGAAAACACTGCAAACCGTGGTGGTGGTAGTTGTTACGATTTTCATGAAATTGAAAAAATAAAAGAAACCTGTTTAATGCATGGTCTTAAACTTCATTTAGATGGTGCCAGGTTATGGAATGCAATGGTAGCAAAAAATGAGCCTCCCAGGCTATACGGAGAAAGTTTCGACAGTATTTCTGTTTGCCTCAGTAAAGGGATGGGTGCACCGGTAGGGAGTTTACTTTTAGGAAAATTTGATTTCATAAAACAGGCCAGGCGGGTTCGTAAAGTATTTGGCGGCGGCATGCGACAGGCTGGCTTTTTAGCCGCTGCCGGAATTTATGCACTTGAAAATAATATAGAAAGGCTGGCACTGGATCATCAACATGCAAAAGATATTGCGGCGGCATTAGGCAAAAAAAGTTTTATAGGTAGCATAATGCCTGTAGAAACTAATATCATTATTTTTGAAGTGAAGGATTCCTATACAGCCAAAGATTTTTGTAAAGCTTTATCCAAACAGGATATATTGTGCCTTCCCATTTCAAAAACACAAGTAAGGATGGTTACACATCTTGATTTTACTAAAGAAATGCTAAAAAGGTTATTTGCAACAATTGATTCATTATAATTGTGCAATAATTTAATTTATAGCTTCGTTAGCCTTCAAAACTATTTTTATGAAATATTCAATTTATGCTATTATAATGGCAATGTTTACCTGTGCATCATGCCAAAAAGATATAAATTCTGATAATGGAAATGGAACAGCTAATGTAAATTTCATTTTTAAGTTTGATAGTACACAGGTTAGGCTAAATGCTATTGGGCAACCCTCTCCAATGCCTGCAGGTAATGCAGGCCAATCGCCACGATTTAATACCATGAGTTCGCATTATGTAGAGTTGGCACCAGATGCTTTTACTGCTTTAGGCGCCGGCGCAATTTTGTACAGGGCACCTGAAGTAACAACCGGTGGCGCTAATGCC
>DAOLYC010000033.1:0-11964 GCA_035425605.1 Ferruginibacter sp. | reverse complement strand
TTTTTACCACAAGGCATAATTAGTCTTTTTTGTGTTTAAAATAATTTTTTTAAATATGTAAATCGAATATTATTTCGATGTTTTACCGTAATTGTTTTATTCGTTCATCTACTTCCTGGCTATAATGTGGATCATTTATAAGTCTTTTACTTACCTGGTACCACTTTATTGCTTCTTGTTTATCTCCTTTTGCTGCATACGTATCAGCTAAAAAAGCAATGGCTTCCATATTTTGCGGTTGTGCTGTAACAACTTTTAGCAAACGCTCAATGGCTTTATCATATTGCCCCGAAACATAGCCGCCAACGCCTAACATCATTTGGGCTTGCATGTTGTTAGAATCTTTACGTACAACACTTAACAGTTGCTGAATACCTTTCATGGCTTCGTCTGGCCCACCAACCCTGCTTCTTCCAAAAATATAGCAGCTTCCCAGGCCTACTTTAAAATTGTCATTATCGGGGTAAAGTTCTATCCCTTTTTCAAATAAGGCTATTGCCTGCTCTGTTTTCCAGTTTAATTTAGCTTCATCCTGCTCGTTGCGAAGATTGTGTAAAATTAATTGGGCAGCAAAGGTGAGGTTTTTTTCCGACTTATCCAACTTAGCTGCTTCAGATAAATAATAAAAATAGGGCTCGGCTGTATGAGAGCTATCTTTCCAAAAATTTGCCAGGGCTGTATTGGCCTGTATAAGTTGCCCTTTTACGTCGCCACGTGTTACACTGTTCTCTAATTTGTTAACTATTTCTAATTGCGTGGGAGTTAAATGTGTCTTTTCTTGGGTAATAAATCCTTTTATATCAAATGTTTTTACACTTGTATTTGTCTCTGCAGATGGTTTATTAATCTTTGGGGCCGAGGTTTTACCAAATAAAAAAAGTATAATCACTAAAGATAAGCCGCTTAAGGCCAGAAGAATTTGTTTTTTTTGCATTTTTAAAATTCTGTTCTTTTAACAGAAATGCAAAGGTAAGTTAGTCTTCGCTGTCATCCTCTTCCTTTTCGTTATTCTCCTTTATATTTTTAGAAGCTTTTATTTCCTGCATAAACTCTTTTGCCGGTTTAAAAGCAGGTATAAAATGTTCGGGAATTTCAACAGCAATATTTTTTTTAATATTTCGGCCAATTTTAGCAGCCCTTTTTTTGGTAATAAAGCTTCCAAAGCCTCTTATGTAAATATTTTCGCCTTCTGCCAACGAACTTTTTACAGCTTTAAACATTGTTTCTAAAGTTACCAGCACATCTACTTTAGGTATGCCGGTTTTGTCTGATATTTGATTAATGAGGTCTGCTTTTCTCATATAAAACAATTTAATAAGTATAAGGCTATGAAAAATACAACAAAAAATTCGAAATTTCCAAATAAGTTGATGATTATCAAGAAGTTTGTTGTAAAAAATCTCTATAAGCAATAAAAAATAATATTATAACATATTGATTATTATACAAGTATATTATGTTTGCTTATAGTAAAGAATATGAACAAATTATATTAGCAGTAAAGATGATTAGCCATAAAAAATACTTTTCGAGCCATTTATTATTGTGGAATAAAAAAAATAACACAAGGCAAATGCCCTGGAAGGGAGAAACTGACCCATACAAAATATGGCTAAGCGAAATAATATTACAACAAACCAGGGTAGAACAAGGGTGGGATTATTACAACCGCTTTTTAAAAGTATTTCCTACCATTGAAAAACTGGCATTGGCTCCCGAACAAAAAATTTTTAAACTTTGGGAAGGATTAGGATATTACACCCGATGTAAGAACCTTATTGCAACGGCAAAATTTATTACACACAATAATGGTGGAATATTTCCTGGCAGTTATGATGAAATTCTTGCCCTTAAAGGAATAGGCCCATATACGGCTGCAGCTATTGCATCTTTTGCTTTTAATTTGCCTTATGCTGTTTTGGATGGAAATGTTTTTAGAGTTTTAGCCCGTTTCTTTGCCATTCGCCTGCCCATCGACAATAATGCTGCAAAAAAATATTTTGCAACACTAGCCAACGAACTTTTAGATAAAAAGAACCCGGGAGTTTATAACCAGGCTATTATGGATTTTGGAGCAGTTATATGTAAGCCTCAAAATCCTTTATGTAAAATTTGTTCTTTAAAAAATAAATGTAAATCCTTAACCGATGGACTTATTAACCAAATACCTGTTAAAGAAAAACGTATTGTAAAAAAAGACAGATGGTTGTATTATTTTTTAGTTGTTTATAATAACAAAGTATATGTAAGAAAGAGAGCAACAAATGATATATGGCAAAATCTTTACGAATTTATTTTAACTGAAGTAAAAAAGGAAAAATCATCAAATGATTTAAAGCCACAAAAATTAATAAAAACACTTCCTGGAAATAATGTTTATTCAAATATAATTATTTCAAAAAAATACAAACAACAATTAACACATCAAAATATTTATGGCAGGTTTATACTTATAAATGCACAAAAACCACTAAACATTACAGGATATGAACCTGTAAGTTTTAAGCATCTTAAAAAGATGGCCTTTCCTAAAATTATAACAGTTTACCTGGCCGAACAAGGGATTGTACTTTAATGAATACAAGAAACAATACAGGTATAAATTACAGCAATAATCGGTATAAAAATGTATCTTTAAATTTGATAAAACAGTAATAGAATTTTAGAATAACAGGCAAAAAATAAAATATATGAGAGGGGTAAACAGGGTAATGTTGATAGGAAATTTAGGTAAAGAACCAGAAATGCAGTTTTTAGAAGGTAATATTGGTGTGGCTAAGTTTTCGTTAGCCACAACAGAAACATTTAAAGACAGAAGCGGTAAATTGATTTCACAAACTGAATGGCATACCATTGTATTGTGGAGAGGCCTGGCCGAGTTGGCACAAAAATATTTACACAAAGGAAGCTTGGTTTATATTGAAGGCCGTTTAAAAACCCGAAGCTGGGAAGATAAGGAAGGGAATAAAAAATTTGCAACCGAAATTGTAGGCGATAACCTTATAATGCTTGATAAAAGAAGCGACGGTAATGCCGAAATGCCTGGCGATGGCACAGATAACGCAGACCCCGAAATACCTTCACCGGGCTATGGATCTGAAAGGTTGCCATTTTAATTTTATTAACCACTGTGCAAACAGTAAAAAACTTACATATTTTTATTTTATTTTTTAAGATAAATAATGCAATCTTAACCTAAACTCATTATCTTGGATTACCATTCGGTTTTTAATATTTTTTCATTTTTTCTTTTGGCAATAACACCTGCCGCTACTACAGTACTTATATTTATTATTATCATCCTATTTATGCTATCGTTTTTAATATCAGGCTCCCAAATAGCATTTTTTTCATTAACCTATAAAGACATCAATATATTACGCAATAAAAAACAACCAGCTTACCGCCGCATTGTTAGTTTGTTGGATGAGCCAAAAACATTGCTTACTTCTATGCTTATTAGCAACAGTTTTGTAAATATTGGTATTGTTATTATAGCAAATGTTTTAATTGATAGTTGGGCGGCCGGAGTACACTTTACTTTTTGGCCTTTATTTTTAATAAAAGTTACATCTGTTACATTTTTACTTTTGCTTTTTGGAGAAGTGTTGCCAAAAGTTTGGGCTACTCATCACAAAATATGGTTTGCTGCAACGGCTTCATTAACGGTTGAAATTTTCAGGAGTATTTTTTATAGGTTCAGCAAACGAATGGTAAGGTTTGGCGATAAGGTAGAAAAAAGATTTGCCTCTGAAAACTCTTCTACCCTCGACCGCAGCCACCTTGATTATGCTATAGATAATTTGCCCGAACACGAAGCAACTACAGAAGAAAAATCAATTTTAAAAGGCATTCGTAAATTTAGCGACACCACTGTTAAACAAGTAATGCGTACCCGGCTTGATGTACATGGCATTGATATAAATGCAGGCTTTAATGAGGCCTTAAAAAAAGTAGGAGCGTTGCATTATTCAAGGCTACCGGTGTTTAAAAATAATTTAGATGAGGTGGTGGGCATGTTGCATACAAAAGACATATTGCCACATTTGAACGAAACTGCAGATTTTGATTGGCATATACTATTACGTCAGCCATATTTTGTGCATGAACAAAAACTAATAGAAGACCTGCTGCAGGAATTCCGTAACCGCCGAATGCACTTTGCAATTGTGGTAGATGAATTTGGCGGCACTTCTGGCATAGTAACTCTGGAAGATGTAATGGAAGAAATCATCGGTGAAATAAAAGATGAATTTGATGACGAAGAAAGCAGTAACAAAAAAATTGACGATCATAACTATATTTTTGAAGGCAAAACCATGATCAACGATGCTTGCAAAGCAATGGCATTATCAACCGATACTTTTGATGCAGTACGGGGCGAGAGTGATTCACTGGCGGGATTGGTGCTGGAAATTGCCGGCGAATTTCCGCAGGTAAATACAGAAGTGATAAGCGGAGATTTTATTTTTGTGCCATTAGAAATAAAAAAGAACCGTTTAAATAAGATAAAAGTTACTATCAAGCAAGAAACAGAATAAGCTTAAAAAATTATGACAGTATTACGCAGTTGTAAGTATTTAGTTAATCGTTACGCAACAATTAAATCTGGTAAATTTTCTGCTTTAATAAATGCAATGCAGCAAGTGTTAGTAATCCTGCGGTTAACACTAAAGAAAAAACATCTTACAACTTTTGGTATTTATTTGCCTGTAGCCTGCTGTCTGTTTTTTGTTGCCTGTAACTCAACCTACACTTCCAAAAAGCAAGGTTATTTTAAAATTGATTTTCCGCAAAGAAATTATATTGCTTTTCAAAAAGAAGGGTTTCCTTATAGTTTTGAATACCCGGTTTATGCCAAAATACTTAAAGACACAACTTATTTTGATCAGGATACACAAAATCCTTATTGGGTAAATATTGATTTTCCAACATTTGGAGCAAGGATATTTTTGAGTTATAAAGCCATAGGAGGTAAATCAACATATAAAGTAAAACAACCCAATGGTAGTTATAAAGATTCGCTGGGGATTAATGTATTTGATTATATGGTTAACGATGCATTTAAGCTTACCAGCAAAAACGAATCTGTTGCCACATCCATAAAAGACAGCCTTTTTCATACAGCCAACGGCGTTACAGGTGTTTTCTTTAGAGTGGGGGGTAATGCTGCAACAGCCAAACAGTTTTTTATGAGCGATACCACAAAAAATTTTTTTCGGGGAGCACTATATTTTGATGTAACACCCAACGCCGATTCATTAAAACCTGTACAGGATTTTCTGCAAAAAGACCTGGATCATCTTATCAGTACATTTAAATGGACAAATAGATAAACCATACCAATAAGTTTAAAATGATTTTTACACAGCTTTTATCCTTAGCATCCTTTTAAGTACTTTTGCATTCATGATTGCAATTGATAATATACTGGTAGCCGATGCGGTTATTAAAGAGCAATTTCTATGCGACCTGGGCAAATGTAAAGGAGCCTGTTGTGTAGATGGAGATGCCGGCGCCCCTTTGGCAAATGATGAGTTGGTTAAACTTAATGAAGTGTATGAAAAAGTACTACCTTATTTAAATGAAGAAAGTAAAAAAGAACTTGACAGGCAGGGTCGTTATGTGTACGATAAAGAGTACGGCTGGGTTACACCTACCATCAACAGCAAAGTTTGTGTATATGGAATACAAGCAGCCAACGGTGTTGTAAAATGTGGCATTGAACAGGCGTATATTGACGGAAAGATAAAGTGGAAAAAACCCATTAGTTGCCACCTGTTCCCCATCATTGTAAAAGAAAGTAAACGCAGTGATGATGTGTATGTAAATTACGAACCAAGAGAAGACAATTGCAAAGCTGCTTGTACGCTTGGTAAAAAACTTAAAGTACCTGTTTATGTTTTTTTAAAAGAAGCATTGATTCGTAAATTTGGGAAAAAATTCTTTGATGCACTGGATGCAACAGCGCAACATGTAAACAAAAAAATTTAATGAAAAAAAACACAAAACTTCTAATTGTACCTATCTTATTGCTGGTTACTTTTTCTTCCTGCTCAGTAAATAAAGCCGATAACGACGATAGCTTAAAAAAATATTTCGATGAAAATAAAGTTGAAGGATGTTTTACCATGTTTAACAATCAGGATGGTAAGGTAACTGTATATAACATGAAATATGATACCATGCGTTTTTCGCCGGCATCTACCTATAAAATATTTAATTCGCTGGTAGGTTTACAAACAGGAAAGATTTTAGATGAGCACATGGTAATTAAATGGGATGGCATACAAAGAAACATTGCCGCCTGGAATAAAGACATGGATATGGCCGAAGCATTTAAAGTAAGCTGTGTGCCATATTATCAGGAAGTGGCACGCCGTATTGGAAAAGATACTATGCAGCAATGGGTTGACAGTGTTAGTTACGGAAATAAAAATATCGGTGGCCCAGTCGATTCTTTTTGGTTAAATGGCACATTAAAAATTTCGCCTGATGAGCAATTAGGACTTTTAAAGAAATTATATTTTGATCAGTTGCCGTTTCGTAAAAGTGTGCAACAGCAGGTACGAGATGTAATGCTACAGGAAAATAATACCGCTTACAAATTAAGTTATAAAACTGGTTGGGGCTTTGATGATGACGGAAAAGCCATTGGTTGGGTAGTTGGCTGGATTGAAGAAAACTTACATGTTTACTTTTTTGTAACTTTTGTAAAAGCGCCTTCAAAAGATACTGATATAGGCAAAATGCGTTTGGAAATTACGAAATCAATTTTAAAACAATACGGATTCTTCCAGGGGAAAAAATAAATATCAGCCTGCAAAACAGCCAAACCAGTAAAACGGTTTTTTAACATTGACTTAAATGCTGATTAGCTAATTTGCAAACCAATGGATATATCTTTTCAACATCCAATATTTTTCATACTACTTTCAGCAATTCCTCTATTGCTGTTGTTGTATTTTTTCGTTTTGCTTTGGAAGAAAAAAACAATAAAAAAAATTGGCGCCCCTGCATTGGTAAAAGAGCTTATCAAAAATCATTCACATAAAAAACTTGTTTTAAAATTTATTTTACTATTGATAGCTTTTACAGCAGGCGTTTTTGCAATGGCAAATTTGCGTTCGCCAAAAGCTGTTGAAAAGATTAACCGCAATGGTATTGATGTTATGATTGCTTTGGATGTAAGTAAAAGCATGCTGGCACAGGATATTAAGCCTACCCGGTTAGATAGGGCCAAGCAGGCAATCAGTAAACTGATTGATAAATTAAACAACGATCGGATTGGTATTGTTGTTTTTGCAGGGCGGGCTTACCTGCAAATGCCATTAACAAGCGATCATAGTGCCGCTAAAATGTATCTTTCAGCTGCAACACCCGATGTAGTGCCAACACAAGGCACAGTTATTTCCGATGCACTTAAAATGTGTAATTCATCTTTTAATGCTAAAGAAAAAAAATATAAAGCTGTTATTTTAATTAGCGATGGTGAAGATCATGACGAAGGCGCCTTAAGTGAAGCAAAGCAAATGGCCGAAGATGGTATTTCTATAAACACGGTTGGTATTGGGTCACCACTGGGTGCTACTTTTATTGATGAACTAACCAACAAACCTAAAACCGATAATGCAGGAAATATTGTTGTAACAAAATTAAACGAAGACGAACTAAAGAAAATTGCTGAAAAAGGCAATGGTACTTATAACTTATATTCAAACACAGATGACTTGGTTAACCAATTAGTTACTCAATTAAAGAGTATGGATAAACATGCTGTTACTGAAGATTCGTTAATAAATTATAAATATTATTTTCCCTGGTTTTTATTGCTGGCACTGCTTATACTGGTAGTTGAAATATTTATTTCTGAAAGAAAAAAAATACAGGTACAAAAATCAAATGCTAAAAAAATACCAACAGCCCTGGTTACTTTTTTACTAATTGCCAGTTGTTTTTTACCTGTTTCAGCAACTGCTCAAAATGAAAAAAAGCTTATTAAACTGGGAAACGAAGCTTACGATAAAAAAGAGTATAGTAATGCAATTGCCGATTATAAAAAGGCGATAGAAAAATCTCCAACCAATGTAACAGCCCAATATAACATGGGCAATGCTTTGTATAAAAATAAAAAACCTGATGAAGCCATACAAGCATACGATAATGCATTAGCCGCCAACATTTCGAACATGGATAAGTCCAAAACATTTTATAACAAAGGCGTGGTATTACAAAATAATAAAAAACTACCCGAGTGTATTACAGCGTATAAAAATGCTTTGAAGTTGAACCCGGAAGATGAAGATGCAAGGCAAAATTTGCAGAAAGCTTTACAACAGCAAAAAGAAGATCAACAAAAAAATAAAAAAAATAATAAGGATCAAAAGAAACCTAAGGAAGATAAAAAAAATAAACAACAGCAAAAACAAAACGATAGTAAAGATCAGCAACCAAAACCACAACCATCTAAACTAAGTAAACAGGATGCTGAAGAAAAACTTAAAGCTCTGCTGCAACAGGAAAAAAAACTGCAGGATCGGTTACGCAGGGTAAATGAGGCTACTACCACAAAGCCGGAAAAAGATTGGTAAATCAAATATCCACTCTACAAATAACAATTGATTGACCAGGTCATCGGCTTCAAGCATTCCTATGAACGAGAATCACTATTTTTGCAAAATGCAATTCTACAGCGAATCTCTTACAACATATAAGCGCCTTAAAACCCGTGAAGTTAAGATAGGCAACCTTTTAATAGGGAACAATCATCCTATTAGCGTTCAAACCATGACGACAACCGACAGCATGGATACCAAGGCTACAGTTGAACAATCCATTCGATGTATAAAAGCCGGAGCTGAGTTGGTTCGAATAACAGCTCCATCAAAAAAAGAAGCCGAAAATCTGCAAAACATAAAAGACGAATTACGAAAAAGAGGATACGATACTCCACTGGTTGCAGATATTCATTTTACACCTAATGCCGCAGAAATTGCTGCAAGAATTGTTGAAAAAGTAAGGGTGAACCCCGGCAACTATGTTGATAAAAAAAAATTTGAACAGATTGAATATACCGATGCAGAATATGCTGAAGAAATTGAAAGGATTAGAAATAGGTTTACACCCTTGGTGAAAATTTGTAAAGAATATGGAACAGCCATGCGTATTGGTACCAATCACGGTAGTTTAAGCGATCGTATAATGAGCCGTTATGGAGATACCGCAATGGGTATGGTGGAGAGCGCCATGGAATTTTTACGTATTGCCCGTTCCGAAGATTATCATCAGATAGTGTTAAGTATGAAAAGCAGTAATCCGCAGGTAATGGTACATGCATATCGCTTATTGATTAATCACATGATGGATGAATTTGGAGAAGCCTATCCACTGCATTTAGGTGTTACAGAAGCAGGAGACGGAGAAGATGGCAGGATAAAATCAGCAATAGGTATTGGAACATTGCTTGAAGATGGAATTGGAGATACAATCAGGGTTTCATTAACCGAAGACCCAGAACTGGAGATACCCGTTTGTAAAGATATAGTTAAGCGTTATTCATTCATTGAAAGCAATGATTTGGTGCCATTAATTGAAAAACTTCCATATTCTCCTTTTGAATATAATAGAAGAGATACGTTTGAAGTGAGTAATATTGGCGCAAAGCATGTTCCGGTGGTGATTGCTGATTATAGTAAGTTTGAAAATATTACGCCTAACGATTTAAAAACTATTGGATATAGTTATGATGCAGCAACTGATAAATGGAATATTGGCGATGCTGCCGCCGATTATATTTTCTGCCACAAAGCAATTGAATTTGATTTACCAGGAACTTTAAAAGTTATTCTTTATCAAAATGAGTGGCTGGCTGTGCAAGACAAATCAAAATATGTACCCATTTTTGAAGCAGAACAATACCTGGATGATACAGTTACAAAATCTAACTTTCTCAATTTTGTTATGATTGATTGTTATTCAAAAAACAATTCATCTCAAAACCTTGACAAAATATTTTCAAAACTAAGCAAAGATAAAACTGCAGTAATCTGTTTAAGCAGCAGCAATAAAAATGCCTTGCAAAGCATTAGGCGAATGTTTGTAGAATTGATGAACAATAAAATTAAGAACCCTGGAATCATCATTTGCGATAGTACAGATTCAACCACCGACGAAAGCCTTATCCATTATGCAATTGAAACAGGAGGACTATTGCTCGATGGATTTTGTGATGGTATTTGCTTTGGGCATCATTTTGACAATAATAAAATTGCACCTCAAACTAAATTATTAAATTCCATTGCATTTGGCGTTTTACAAGCAGCCCGTACAAGAATTTCCAAAACCGAATATATCAGTTGTCCAAGTTGCGGCCGTACATTGTTTGATTTGCAAGAAACAACAGCAAAAATTCGTGCAGTTACCAATCACTTAAAAGGGGTTAAGATTGCCATCATGGGTTGTATAGTAAATGGCCCTGGCGAAATGGCCGACGCCGATTTTGGATATGTAGGTAGTGGTGTAGGAAAAATAACTTTATACAAAGGAAAAGAAGTGGTTAAAAGAAATATTGACAGCAATATTGCAGTTGAAGAACTGATAAATTTATTAAAAGAAAATGAGGTATGGGTAAATACGCCAACTTAATTTTCTATAGCTATTAAACTTAATTCGGATATTAATATTTTTTGTTGAAAACTATTTATATCCTTTTACTTTTTTCAATACGGGTACCGCCATCATCGCTGAAGCATCCCTGTAATCTATTAACTGTTTATCACCATGAGCATTAAAACGATATACGTTTCTGCTTACACTACCTTTAACGGTTAGTGAAGTTTGCCCTGTGTATTCAAACCAAACATCTTCCCACATTTTAGCCGGAGGATTGTTAGTAACGTTGTTAGCAGCAAGGCGTACTTTTTCGCCAGGTAAAAGTGTAGTACTGTATGCAGGATCGCCGAGTGTTAGGCCCAGCGTACAACGGGAAAATTTAAAATGTAAGATTACTTCTACATTAATGCGCCTTCGGCTATTTGCCGTAAGTACTGTTGGATAAGTAAGTACCCTGCTGAAATTAATAATGTTGCAATGATCATCTTTTATTAAATCGGGGCAACAAGGAATGGGTGATTGATTATCGTGTACCATAATTAAAAAGTTTAATAGTTAACAATTAAAATATTTATTACTGTTACAAAAAATGCATAGCAAAGCCCAATGAATACTAATTCAATTTTTTTAGAATAATGAGTTTAGTAAAGTAGAGAAAGGTTTTACCTAAGATTATAGTTTTGCCTGGCGAGGGATAAATAGGGGGTAAAAAATCGAGCTTTGTAACAGTATGTATAAATAATACTCGAAATTATCTTTTACAATACCCTAAAGTGGTAATTTTTTAAATTTTACATAGCTCAACTTTGTTTATGGTTTATCTGTTAATTTTGACTGCTGCATTTTATTTTATATTATTCTTGAAAGAAATGATTTGCTAATAATTTCGATAATAATTTGACAACGCAAATAATAATAATAGTTTAATAATAAATTATAAAATAGAAAAAAACATTGACACATTCTCTTTTGGAAGATAGGACTAAAACAGATTTTTTAGTCATAGGTTCGGGTATTGCAGGTTTAACTTATGCTTTAAAAGTAGCAGAGGCTTGCCCTGATAAAACAGTAACCATACTTACAAAAACACAAAGCGACGAAACCAATACAAAGTATGCACAGGGTGGCATTGCTGCTGTTATGGATTTTGATCACGATAGCTTTGAAAAACATATTGATGACACATTGATAGCAGGAGACGGGCTATGTAATAAACACATTGTTGAAATTGTAATTAAAGAAGGAGTAAGCCGCATTAATGAAATTATTGAATGGGGCGCAAGATTTGATAAGGAGACAGATGGTGATTATAAACTGGGTAAGGAAGGCGGGCATAGTGAATTTAGGATATTA
>DAOLYC010000032.1:6754-12008 GCA_035425605.1 Ferruginibacter sp. | reverse complement strand
TTGAACAGATGGAAATGCAGTTCTTTGTTCGCCCCGGCACACAAATGGAATGGTACAACTACTGGAAAGAAGAAAGAAAAAAATGGCACGAAAGCATTGGTATCCCAACTGAAAAATTACGCTTTCATGATCATACAAAATTGGCACATTATGCAGATGCTGCACTGGATATAGAATTTGAATTTCCGTTTGGGTGGAAAGAGTTGGAAGGCATTCACAGCCGTACCGATTTTGATTTAAAACAACACCAGGAATATAGCAAAAAGAAAATCCAGTACTTTGATAATGATCTTAAAGAAGACGGAAAGCCTTATGGAAATTATACGCCTTATGTTGTAGAAACATCTGTTGGGTTAGACAGGCTTTTCTTAACCATCATGAGCCTTTCCTATGCCGAAGAAAAATGGCTAAAAGAAGATGGCAGCGAAGACAGCCGTGTAGTGTTACGCATACCTGCAAAACTGGCGCCAACTAAACTAGCCATCCTTCCTTTGATAAAAAAAGATGGCCTGCCAGAAATTGCAAAAGAATTGATGAATGATTGCCAATCTGCTTTTCATTGTTTTTATGAAGAGAAAGATGCCATTGGTAAAAGATACCGCAGAATGGATGCTGTAGGCACACCGTTTTGTGTAACCATTGATCATCAAACCAAGGAAGACAATACGGTTACTATACGATATAGAGACAGTATGCAACAGGAAAGGATTGCACTGGATGAAGTAAAAAATTTGGTGTTGAAAAAAATAAGTTAGTTTCAATTAATTAAATTGTTTTTAAAAACCTGCCATAAAAGGCAGGTTTTTAAATTTGCAGATAGATGTTTTTACACAACAGCATTTTACTTACATTTAAGTACTAAAAAACGATTGCATGAAATCTGATTACGAAATTGCTAATGAAAATATCATGTTGCCCATAACAACAGTTGCAACTGAAATGGGTTTACCAACAGATATACTGGTACCCTATGGCCATTATAAAGCCAAAATAAATATCACACAATTTGATGAGCAAAAAATCGCAACATCCAAACTAATATTGGTAACAGCCATCACGCCTAATAAAGCAGGTGTTGGTAAAACAACAACATCGGTAGGGCTGGCCGATGGATTGCACAAACTAAATAAAAAAGTGGTGCTTGCATTAAGGGAACCCTCGCTAGGCCCTTGTTTTGGCATGAAAGGTGGCGCAGCAGGCGGAGGCTTTTCGCAGGTGGTACCGATGGAAGATATTAACTTGCATTTTACCGGCGATTTTCATGCCATCACCGCTGCAAACAATACATTATCTTCTCTAATTGATAACTTCCGTTTCTTTAACCGGGGTAAACCCGATGGTGTAAAAACTGTTTTAATGAAACGCTGCCTGGATGTTAACGACAGGTCGTTAAGAAATATAGTAACAGCATTGCATGGCCCCAATAACGGTATTGCCACCGAAACAGGTTTTGTAATAACATCGGCCAGCGAGCTGATGGCTGTTTTATGTTTATCAGAAAATTTAACCGACCTGCGCAACAGAATCGACAACATGTTATTAGGATTTACTTTTGCAGGCGAACCATTTACAACAAATAACCTGGGTGTTACCGGCGCTATTACTGCTTTGCTGAAAGATGCCATAATGCCTAACCTGGTACAAACACTGGAGCACACGCCTGCACTCATTCATGGCGGCCCCTTTGCTAATATTGCACATGGCTGTAATTCTTTAATGGCTACCAAAACAGCTTTGCAATATGGCGACTATGTTGTTACCGAAGCCGGGTTTGCCAGTGATTTAGGGGCCGAAAAATTCTTTAACATCAAATGTAGAAAAGCAGGTTTACAACCAGCAATGAGCATATTGGTAGCCACTTTGCAAGCATTAAAGCTTAGTGGTGGATCTACCGAAGCTGAGATGAAATTACCCGATCTTGTTAAACTAAAAGAAGGTTTAAGAAACCTTCAAAAACATATTTCCATCCTTAAAACATTTGGACAAAAAGTGTTAGTAGTTATTAACCGTTTTGGATTTGACGATGCAAACGAATTAGATTTTATAAAAAATTGGTGTGGCGAAAATGATGCAGCTTTTGCCATTAATGACGCTTTTTCATTAGGAGGCAATGGCGCAGTTGAAATGGCTCAAGCTGTTGTGGATATGTGCGAAAACCCTTCTCCACCATTACAATATACTTACGACCTGGCCGATTCTATAGAAACCAAGTTGAATAAAATTATACAAAAAATTTATGGTGGTAATGCTGTAGTGCTATACAAAAAAGCAAAAGATATGATTGCCAAAATTGAAAAACTTGGTTTGAGCCACCTGCCGGTTTGTATGGCTAAAACACAATATTCATTTACTGATAACCTTGCCAAAAGCGGTTTAGATGGCGATTTTAGTATTGATGTGGAAGATATAGTTATAAACAAAGGAGCAGGATTTATTGTAGCTGTTTGTGGTGAAATGATGCGTATGCCAGGGCTTCCTAAAACTCCTCAGGCAAAAAATATTGATGTGGTTGATGGAAAGATTATTGGCTTAAGTTGATGGTTGTAGCGATTATACATCTTCGTAATATGGTATTTCATCGTGGCTTATATTTTCTTTCTGTTGCCAATATGCAAGAGTAACCACATGCCCATTAGGTGTTTTTAATAGCCTGCCAAAAATAGCATTGATGGTATTAAAAGTATAATCTGTTACGCCAACAGTAAAAGTTTCTATAGCTGTAGCAACCGGTTCAACTGATGTAATATTCTCTTCTCCATCTACAGGTTTGGGTGCAGGTGCTGCTTTTGGCGGAGGCGATGGAACAACATTAACAGTAAACCCATTATACTCCAGTAAATTTTTTAAAAACTTTACTCTTTCGGGTAACACATTTTTTTCTACTATGCCACATTTAACGCCATCCAGTTCATCAAATTCATGATTTTTATTGATTGCCATGTTAAATGAAATATTAGTGTTGAGTTAAGTGTTAATGGTTATTAGCATAAAGATTGTATATAATCATAAATCCAGCTAAACAATCCAACTAAAACAATACCGGCTGCACAAAAAACCAATGCCAGTTTTGTTGATAGTTCAATTTCTATTTTCTCAATCGGGTTTTCATTCTTATCCATAAATACTGCACGTATAACCCTTAAATAGTAATATAAAGAGATAATCATATTGAGCGCTGCAATAATGATGAACAGGTAACTACCTTTTGAAGCGCCTGCTGTTAATAAGAACAGCTTTCCAAAAAAACCTGCCGTAGGTGGAATACCTGCCAACGAAAACAAAGCTAAAGCAAGTATCCAACTCAAGAATGGATTAGTCTTGTACATGCCTTTATAATCATCAATATCTTCTATGCATGTTTTAGATGCAATGCAATCTGCCACGCCAAATGCTGCCAGGTTAGAAAACACATAAATTAAAATAAAATAAACAACCGATGATGTGCCCTGTATGGAGTTGCTGCTCATACCCACTAAAATAAAACCAACTTGTGCAATAGATGAAAATGCAAGAAAGCGTTTTATATTTTGTTGCCGCAATGCAAACAAGTTACCAATAACCATTGTAGCAATAGATAATATCACAAGCATATTATACCAAAGTATTTGCATGGGCTGAAACACTTTGTACAATACCGATATAAAAATAAATGCCACGGCTCCTTTTGATACTACCGATAAAAATGAGCTGTTGGCCATAGGCGAACCTTCATACACATCTGCCGTCCATAAATGAAAAGGCACGATAGATAATTTAAAAGCGAAGGCAGCAAAGAAAAACACAAAAGCCAATATCTCTAATGGAGTTCCATGAAGCAAAAGTGGAATTTCTGCAAAATTGATGCTGCCGGTAGCGCCATACAGTAAAGAAATACCAAACAACATAATGCCTGATGAGAAAGCCGAAGAAAGAATCATTTTCATTGCGCCTTCGGAAGAGCGTTTATTATCAAGATCAAAATTTGCCATGGCGGCTACCGGGATGGTTGCCAGTTCCAGCGATAAAAAGAACATTAATAAATTTCCGCTGGATATTAAAAAGAACATGCCCAGCAAAGCCGATAACATCAATATAAAAAACTCGGGCATGTGTTCCGATTTCTTAAACCAATCAGCAAATAACATAGAGATGAGATAGACTGCCAGGTTCAAAATATTTTTTTGCAACACTATCAGGCCGGAAGTTTGATACATGCCGTCAAACAAAGAACCGAGTTTATTAAAAAAGAAACCAAATAAAAAATTCAACAATAATAAAACCTGAATCAACAATAACAATGGTTCGTTCATTATTCCTTTGCTTATTTTAATAAATAGCAAAAGAAAAATGATACCGGTTAATACCAGTTCGGGCTTCATCAATGTTAAAAAATCATTCATTCAATTATTTTAATTTCTATATTTTTTGCATAATCACTTCTGCGCCGGGACTTATCAAATCAACCAGCCAGAACGGTGCAAGACCAATAGCTAATATTGCAGCCAGTAAAATAACTGCAGCTAGTTTTTCATTCCAAGTTGCATCTTTTAATTGTTCAAAACTTTGGTTTAATGGCCCCATAGCTACTTTGGTAACTGCCCGTAAAATATAAACTGCTGTTACAACAATTGACAGGCAGGCCAATACAGTTGCCACCCTTCTAAACGTATCGGGGTGTTGCCACGATCCCATAAATACCGTCATTTCAGCAACAAAACCACTAAGGCCCGGCAACCCAAGCGAACACAATCCTACAATAAATAAAACCGAAATAATGAAAGGCATTTTTTTGAGTAAGCCACTCATTTCTCTTACCTGCCGGGTGTGTGTTCGTTCGTAAATCATTCCAATAACAGCAAAAAAAAGCGCCGTCATCAATCCATGAGAAACCATTTGTAAAACTGCTCCGGTAATTGCTGTTTTGGTTAACATGCCAATGCCCAACAAAACAAAACCACAATGACTTATTGATGAATAAGCATTGATGTATTTTAAATCTTTCTGCATCATGGTGGCGAAAGCTCCGTATAAAATTGCAATTACAGAAAGTACAATAATTATGGTTGCATATTCTTTTGCTCCCTGTGGCATTAGATATGTAGCAATACGCAGGCAACCATAGCCGCCCAGTTTCATTGATATGCCGGCCAGGAACATAGATCCAGCCGTAGGTGCAGATGAGTGGCCATCGGGTACCCAGGTATGAAACGGAAATAATGCGGTGAACACACCAAAACCAACAAACAATAATGGAAAACAAATCATTTGTGTTTGT
>DAOLYC010000032.1:0-6744 GCA_035425605.1 Ferruginibacter sp. | reverse complement strand
ATTTCAAGTTGCGATAATTTCAACAGGTCAAAACTGTGTTCGGTTCCAGAATAATAAATACCAAGCAACCCAACCAAAACCAGGGCCGAGCCTCCCATCAGCATTAAGGCCAGTTTATTGGCGCTATATTCTTTTTTACCACTGCCCCATATTCCAATCAATAAATATTTTGGTATAACTGCAATCTCTAAAAAGAAAAATAAAATGAAAAGATCCAGTGAGATGAAAAATCCATAAGCGCCCAGGCTTAATAATATAAGCAGAAAATAAAACTCTTTCGTCATCTTAGTAACGTTCCAGGATACCAGCACTCCGGCAATAACAACAAATGCTGTCAATAAAATCATTGCAACAGATATTCCATCTACTCCCAAATGAAAACTGATGCCCCAGGAAGGGAACCAATTATAAGATGTTTCAAATAACATCTGTGTTGTATTTCCTTCTATGCTTTGTTGCCTGAATGTAAATAATAATACTAAAGCCAGTACAAGCTGTGCTGTAGCGCCTGCCAATGATACCCATTTTACCTGTGTGGCATTACGCACCAGCAATATTAAAATTGCAGTGAGTAATGGTAATAATATCAGTAATGATAGATTCATTCTTTTAATTTAGGATTATGAATTTTGAATGATGTATTGATACATGCTGCATTCATCATCTACATTCATAATTTCCATACATAAATAAAAACCAAAGCCAATCCTATAACTCCTGCCAAAAAATAAATAGCATACGATTGTACTTTACCCGATTGAAACCTTTTAATAGTTGCAGAAATTTCTTCTGTGCTGTTACCGGTTGCGTTCATCAAACCATCTACAATATATTTATCAAACCATGCAGCCGGTTTGCCAATTAAATTAAAAATTATTTTTTTTGTGATGAACAGGTAAATCTCATCAATATAAAATTTATTATAAGCCGCTTTGTATAATCCATTGAGCGATGAGGCTAACTTATTTGCCCTGGAGTTTTGTTTTTTATACATCCACATAGCTATAAAAATTCCTGTTAATGCCAATACAACCGGGGCAATAGAAAACATCAGGTGAAATTCAGTTTCTACCCTTGTACCATCTGAGCTTACAAAATGGCCAAAAGGGATAAAGCCTGCAGCAGCGGCTCCTATTGCCAAAATCACTAAAGGAATTAACATTGTAAATCCTCCTTCACTTTTGTGTTTGTTTTGAACAGGAGCTTCTTTGTTCCAAAATATACTGAAGTATAAACGAAACATATAAAATGCAGTAAGTGCTGATGTTATTAATGCAATCCAATAAATGGTTTGGTTTTGCTGATAGGCCGCCAGTAAAATTTCTTCTTTGCTAAAAAAACCTGCCAATGGAGGTACGCCTGCAATGGCCAGGCATGCTATTAAAAAAGTAATATGCGTAACTGGTAAATATTTTCGCAGTCCACCCATATCTTTCATTTCGTTGCTATGTATGTAATGAATTACAGCGCCAGCACCTAAAAACAACAAAGCTTTGAACATGGCGTGAGTAAACAAATGAAACATAGAAGCGGTATAACCCAATCCACTTTCTCCTCCATATTTTGAAACACCCAGGGCAAACATCATGTAACCGATTTGGCTCATGGTGGAATAAGCCAAAACCCTTTTGATATCTGTTTGTGTGCAGGCAATGATAGCAGCAAAAAGTGCAGAGAAAGCGCCAACATAAGCAACAAGATTTAAAGCTGATGTTGCTGAAATGGCGAATACAGGAAATAACCTTGCCACTAAAAAAACACCGGCCACTACCATGGTGGCAGCATGTATCAATGCCGAAACCGGCGTTGGGCCTTCCATTGCATCGGGTAACCAAATATGAAACGGAAACATAGCACTTTTACCAGCAGCGCCAATAAAAACTAAAACCAAACCCCAGGTTAATGCCGACATGCCAAGAAAAGTGGCCGCAATGGCATTTTTATATTCATTGGTTTCGGGGTTTGTAAGTGTTGCAATAAGCGTATTAAAATCTAAAGTGCCCGAATAAAATGAAAGAACCAGTATGCCAATTAAAAAACCAACATCGGCAAATCTGGTTACAATAAATGCTTTTTTACAGGCAGCAACTGCGCTTGGTTTTTCAAAATGATATCCAATAAGCAGGAATGATGATACACCCACCAGTTCCCAAAAAAAGTATATCTGAAATATATTTGATGAAACAACCAGCCCCAGCATTGAAAAAGTAAATAAGCTCAGAAATGCATAATAAGTAGGAAATCTTTCATCGCCTTTCATGTATCCGATACTAAAAATATGTACCATCAATGAAATGAAAGTAACAACCACCAGCATCATTACTGATATGGAATCGATGGTTACACCCATATCAATTGAAACACCAGGACTGAATTGCAACCAGGTATATTTAAATGGTATTAGTTTTTGATAAACGCCATCAACTTTACCATACTTAAAAAAATAACCATAGGCTGTATATAAAGAAAGGGTTGTAGAAATTAATAAGAGCGCTGTACCAATAATACCTGAAGTGTTTTTAAAATATTTTCTTCCGTAAATACCAAGCATCACAAATGCTGCCAGTGGCAGTAGAATAATAAGCAGTATCAAGTTTGTGTTTGGCATTAATGTTTTAATTCTTCGGCATGTTCTACATCAATGGATTGATGGCTTCTATATAAATTAATGATAATTGCTATAGCAACGGCGGCTTCGGCTGCAGCAATGGCAATAATAAAAATGGCAAAGAAAAGGCCATCCATTTTATCAAACCATAAATATTTGTTGAATGCAATAAAGTTCAGGTTAACGCTATTTAAAACAAGCTCAACACTCATTAACAAAGTAACCAGGTTTCTGCGGGTGAAAAAACCGTACACACCAATAAAAAACAATGTGGCACTGATAAAAAGAATATGGTATAGTCCCGGTTCTATCATGCTGTTTTAGGTTTTGAACTTAAAGCAATGACAATGCAACCGATTAAAGCTGCTAATAATAGAATACTCACAACTTCAAAAGGCAATGCATAACCTCCATCATTTACGCCAAGCATTTGGTGTCCAATATTCGCTACATTCGGTTCAATAAATTGTCCGTTGGTTATAACAAATTCGTGTTGTGCAATTTGAACAAGCACCAATGCTAAAGCGCAAAAAGATGCCAAAGCAGAAAATACCTTTCGACCAATTTTTTGTTTGGGTAATTTTTCTCCTGTTTGTTGTGTGAGGAAGATGGAGAAAATGATGAGTACCACAATACCGCCAACATAAACTACAATTTGAATGGCTGCAATAAATTGGTACTGAAGCCAAAAATAGATACCGGCAATGCCAATTAATGAAAACAATAAATATATGGCCGCACGAAAAATCATACGGGTTGTAACCGCAAGCATTCCACTCACTAAAGTAAGTGCAGCCAGTAAATAAAATATAATTGTTGATCCGGTCATTATTCTACCCCGTCTCTAATTTTAGAGCCGGGTTTATTTAAAATTTTAGTCAGTTCTTTTCTGTCAAAAACACTATGTTCAAAAGTTTGGTCCATCTTAATGGCATCCGTAGGACAGGCAATGATACATAAGTTGCACATCGTACATAACTCAAGGTGGTAAACAAATTTATCCAGTGCTTTTTTCTTTTTTCCTTCGGCCGTTATATCAAACTTTGTAACAATTTTTATAGTTGCATTTGGGCAAGCCAGTTCACAGGCAGTACAACCTGTACAGGCATGTTCATTGTTTTCATCATGAGTAAGCACAACTTCACCTTTAAATCTTTCGGGCAGAATTAAATCTTTTTTGTTATCGGGATATTGCTGTGTAATGATTTCTTTGTGGTGTGTAAAATAATAACCCGTACGACGCATACCAACCAGTAAGGATTTTACCCCGTTGTATATATTTCTTATGTACTTTATTATAAACATTTATTTATTTTAAAAATGCCAGCCTAAAATAGCAATTACAGTAACCAATAATAAATTAAACATACTTATGGGCAATAAATATTTCCATTCTAAATTTAATAACTGATCTATTCTTAACCTGGGAAATGTCCATCTAAACCACATGATAAGAAAAATAAGGAAAAATGTTTTTCCAAAAAACCAGATGCTGCTGGGGATATAATCCATCAACTGATTAAAACTTTCCCAATGACCAATATGAAAGGGCATCCATCCGCCTAAAAATAAGGTAGCGCCTATGGCACATACAATAAATACATTTACATATTCTGCTAAAAAGAACAGTGCGAATTTCATTCCTGAATATTCGGTATGAAAACCGGCGGTTAATTCAGATTCTGCTTCGGCCAAATCAAACGGCGCCCTGTTTGTTTCGGCTGTTACTGCAATAATAAAAATTATAAAAGATATGATTACTGGGATGTGTCCTTTAAATATCCACCAGCCATCGGCTTGCGAATAAATGATATCAGAAATATTT
Source organism: Ferruginibacter sp. (assembly GCA_035425605.1). Lineage (GTDB taxonomy): Bacteria > Bacteroidota > Bacteroidia > Chitinophagales > Chitinophagaceae > Ferruginibacter. The sequence continues at coordinate 2,311 of DAOLYC010000032.1, read as the reverse complement.
AAACTACCGCATAACACAACAATACTAAGGATAGACAAGCCTGCTGAAAGTTCGTAACTCACAATTTGTGCGCCGCTACGCATAGCTCCCATCAATGAATATTTATTATTGCTAGCCCAGCCTGCCATTAATATGCTGATGACCATGATTGATGAAACGGCAGACACATATAAAACACCGATATTGAGGTTCCATAGTTGAAAATCTTTTGCAAAAGCGAGTGGCGCCATCAACAACATACCAACTACCAGGGCAAGTACCGGCGCCAGGTTAAATAAAAATTTATCGGCGCCAGCAGGCGTTAATCCTTCTTTAACCAGCAATTTCAATGTATCGGCAAAAGTTTGTAAAATACCTTTGGGGCCAACTCGGTTAGGGCCAAGCCTAATCTGCATCCAGGCCGAAACTTTTCTTTCCATTAATACCAGCACCAATCCTAAAATTGCAAACAAACTTATTACAGCAATGCCAGCAATAACCATTTGCAGTATCAATGCCCAGGTTGCACTGAAGGTTTGGTTCAGCCAATTTTGAATGTTAGTTGTTATGTTAGATAAACTCCACATGAATAATTATGAGTTTTGAATGATGAATGAAAACAAGAAACGCTATTCATTATTTATCAATCATCATTTTTATCGGTCTATATCAGGTATTACCAAATCCAAAGTTCCCATCATAGCAACTAAGTCTCCAAGCTTACTTCCTCTTGCCATGTGGTCCAGTGCCGAAAGATTTGAAAATCCCGGAGAGCGAAACTTAATACGGTGCGGAGTGGTGCCACCTTCACTTACAATATACACACCAAACTCACCTCTTGCTGTTTCAACCCGTTGATAAAATTCTCCTTTGGGCAATTTTAAAACCGCTTTTGTTTTGGCTTGAAAATCTCCTTCGGGAATATTATCTATTAATTGTTCGATAATTGAAATGGATTGATGCAATTCTTTTAATCGCACCATATAGCGTGCAAGCGAATCGCCTGCTGTTTCAATCACTTCATCAAACTGTACTTTATCGTATGCATCGTACGGATATATTTTACGAATATCGCATGATACACCACTGCCTCTTGCAACCGGCCCGGTACAACCAAACGAAATGGCATCTGCTTTGGATAAAATGCCAACCGCTTTCATCCTGTTTTGAAAAATAATATTACCTGTTAGCAACTCTTCATACTCATGTATTTTTAGTTTAAACAGTTTAATGAATTCTTTTACTTTTTTTTGAAAATCGGAATGCAGTTCCTGCATTACGCCTCCGGGTACCATATAATTCATGGTTAGCCTGGCGCCGCAGGTTTCTTCCATGATGTCGTTGATGGTTTCTCTTTCTCTAAATGCATGAAAGAAAGGAGTGAATGCGCCAATATCCATTGCCATGGCTCCCCACCATAATTCATGCGATGCAATCCTGGTAAGTTCTGCCATCAACACTCTTATAACTTTTGCCCTTTCAGGTACTTCAATCTGCATACCTTTTTCAACTACAAGCGCACAAGCCTGGTTATTGATGTGTGCCGATAAATAATCCATGCGGCTGGTAACATATATAAATTGCCGGTAAGTTAGGCTTTCGCACATTTTTTCGATGGAGCGATGTATATATCCCAAATGAGGCTCTACCTTTTTAATAGTTTCTCCATTTAGCGTAATTACCAGGTGTAATACACCATGTGTTGCAGGATGCTGAGGTCCTACATTGATGATGAGATCGCCTTCGGTGGTTGTACCTATTTCTTCAAACATATCAGAGCTTGATCATATTAACCGGGTCTTCAAAATTTTTTCTTAATGGGTATTTACCTTCCCATCCATCTGGCAATATCAATAATCTTAAATCGGGATGGTTTAAGAAGTTAACACCAAACAATTCATACACTTCTCTTTCATGAAAATTGGCAGTTTTCCAAATAGAAGCTACACTTTCAATTTCCGGATTATCGGTATTTAAACTTGAACGAATTACAATGTTATGCCTGTATTTTGTTGAGGTAAGATGATAAACCATTGTAAGGTTTGTTTTATTATCTATACAGGTTAAGCAAAAAAGATAATCAAACAAAAGGTTATCATCATTACGGAGTTGCTGGGCAAAGGTTAACCATTGTGTTGAATCAATAGAAATATTAAGCCATTCACCGGTTTCATCAAACGTAGCTGTTGCAAGCAGTTCAGTTATCCTTGTTTTCAAAGCTTCGTTCATCATATTATTCATTGGTGGTTTTTATTTGCTCTCTAGTTAAACCAGCTTTTATTTTTTGCTGTAAACTAATGAGCGCATGTAGTAAAGCTTCGGGCCTGGGGGG
>DAOLYC010000031.1:0-12116 GCA_035425605.1 Ferruginibacter sp. | reverse complement strand
CGAAGCGATAATATTAATGAGGAAATATCTTGTGCCAGTTGCATTCGTTGCTCCAGGTCAGTATCTAGCACAGCTTTATTTACTTTTGGAAAATCGGTATGATGTACCGAATTGTTATTAAAACGGTTGGTAACAGAATTTAAGTTATTGAATAACCAATCTGCAAAAAACGGAGCAACAGGCGCCATCAGTTTGCAAAGTGTTTCCAGGCATTCGTATAGTGTTTGATAAGCACATATCTTATCATGTTCATATTCGCCTTTCCAAAACCTTCGGCGGCAAAGCCTTACATACCAGTTGCTTAAATGAGCATCAACAAAATCTTCAATAGCCCGCCCAGCCTGTGTAGGTTCATACGCATCAAAATTTTCCTGAACATTTTTTATTAAGGAGTTTAAGGAAGACAAAATCCATTGGTCAATCTCTGGCCTTTCTTTTACAGGAATATGAATTTCTTTAAATGCAAATCCATCAACATTGGCATACAAGGCAAAAAACTGGTAGGTATTATACAATGTTCCAAAAAATTTACGCTGTACTTCTTTAATACCTTCCACATCAAATTTTAAACTATCCCATGGCGATGCATTGGTGATTAAATACCAGCGTGTAGCATCGGCGCCAAAACTGTTAATAGTAACAAAAGGATCAACAACATTTCCCAGGCGCTTGCTCATTTTGTTGCCACTCTTATCTAAAACCAAACCATTACTTACAACAGTTTTATAAGCCACACTATCAAACAACAAAACTCCCAAAGCATGCAAAGTATAAAACCAACCACGGGTTTGATCAACACCTTCGGCAATAAAATCGGCAGGAAAGTTTTCTTCAAATATTTTTTTATTTTCAAATGGAAAGTGCCATTGTGCATAAGGCATGGCGCCACTATCGAACCATACATCAATTAAATCGGGTACCCGTTTCATTGGCTTACCTAATGGGCTTACTAATGTTATTTCATCTACGTAAGGTTTATGAAGGTCAAGAATTCCTTCGTGCAGATAATTTTTATTTGTATCGCCACCTAAAATTTCGGCAGCTTTTTTTATTTCGTTGTTTAATTCTTCCACAGAGCCGATACATTTTTCTTCCCTATTGCCAAAATTGTCTTCTGCTGTTTTCCAAATTGGTAAGGGTGTTCCCCAAAAGCGGCTGCGGCTTAGGTTCCAATCAACCAAATTCTCTAACCAGTTACCAAAGCGGCCTGTGCCGGTGCTTGCTGGTTTCCAGTTGATGGTTTTATTCAGCTCTACCATCCTGTCTTTTACAGCGGTAGTTTTTATAAACCATGCATCCAGCGGATAATAAATAATCGGTTTATCGGTTCGCCAGCAGTGGGGATAGTTGTGTTCGTATTTTTCTACTTTAAATGCACGGTTCTCTAATTTTAATTTTACAGCTATGTCAACATTTACATCTACATAATCTTTTTCGTCCTTATAATTCTTTACATAGCGGCCGCTGAATTCACCAACACCATCTACAAATTTCCCTTGTTTATCAACTAAGGTTAAAATGCCCAGGTTGTTTTTCATTCCTGCTTTAAAATCATCTGCACCAAAAGCAGGAGCGGTGTGTACAATGCCGGTACCATCTTCGGTGGTAACAAAATCGCCGGTAATAACCCTAAATGGCTGTGCGCCGGCTGTTGTTGCAAGTATATTTTCAAACGTGTTTGCTTTAAACGGAAGTAGTTGTTCGTATTCGATCCCTTCTAAATCTTTGCCTTTAAATTCAGCAATAATTTTCCAGGGTATAATTTTTACAGAAGAGTTATAATTTTCAAATCCTACATTCTCTGCTTCTGGTTTAAAATATTTACTTATTAATGCTTTAGCAAGAATAAGGTTATTGGGCAAATGTGTATATGGATTAAAAGATTGTACTAAAACATAATCAATATTTGGCCCAACTGTTAATCCTAAGTTTGATGGCAAAGTCCATGGAGTAGTAGTCCATGCCATTAAAAAGGCTTCACCCTCAAAATTTTTGATTTTTACTTTTGAATTATCACTAATCCTAAACATCACCGTTGCACTTGTATCCTTCACATCTTTATATGTACCCGGCTGGTTTAATTCATGGCTCGATAAACCGGTACCTGCAGCAGGCGAATATGGTTGTATACTAACACTTTCATACAAATAGCCTTTTTTATAAAGTTCACTTAAGCACCACCAAAGGGTTTCAATATAATTGTTTTCAAAAGTTACATAAGGATTTTTCAAATCAACCCAATAACCCATTTTTTGGGTAATATCGTCCCATTTGTCTTTAAATCGCATCACCACTTCCCGGCACTTCTTATTATAATCTTCCACCGAAATTTTGGAGCCTATATCTTCTTTTGTTATACCCAATTCTTTTTCAACACCTAACTCAACTGGTAACCCATGTGTGTCCCATCCTCCTTTACGTTTTACCTGAAAACCCTGCATTGTTTTATAACGGCAAACCAAATCTTTTAAAGTACGGCTAATAACATGATGAATTCCGGGCATACCATTGGCACTGGGCGGACCTTCGTAAAACACAAATGGCGGGCAACCTTCTCTTAGGGCTACACTTTTTTCAAATGTGTTCTCTTTTTTCCATTTAGAAAGTATTTCTTCACTAATAGAAGGAAGGTTAAGTTGCTGGTATTCTGTGTATTTGCTACTCATAATTGTAGAGAGTAATTGCTTTTATATTTTTTACTCTTTTGGTATAGAATGTAATTGAAATAAGTGTGCAAAGGTAATTAAATAAGGGTTTTATACAGTCTTTTATAATCTCAGTAATCATTAGTTTTTGATACTTATGTTATTTTAAAAATTATTAATCTGATTTTTATAAATTTTATGGATTTTGTAATAGAATAAAAAGGGCTAATAAATAGGATTTTTACTACAAAAAAATACTACTAAAATATGGTTAAACCCTTAACTATACTCAATTTGGTCATACTTATCCACATTTCTTTGCTTTGGCATAAAATTGGCTTTATTACTGAATTATAAGAAAGACTATAATTTTTAAAAAATAATATGAAAAGTTTTGCTGGTTTAGGGTTTTATTAGGGTAAAAGACGGGAATAGTCTTATTCCCGTCTTACTTTTTTTAATATTACATAAACAGAGCAAATTGTCCCCCGTTTTAAATATTCAATATGTGTTGTATCAACCTTAGAAAAAACAGAATTTAAGCACAAAACACTAACACCCAATGAAAAATAGCCGCTGATTTTCAGCGGCTTTTTTTTATGTAGAAAGTAAATTGTTTAAAAATTTACTGAACCGTTAGATTGATAAGTGTATCTAAAACGATAAATTAATTTTTGGGGTGTTGGGCCTACAAATGGTTCGTAATCTGTTGCAAGTAATTCCATTTTTACATAATGGTTATCTGCTGTACGAAAGATGAATGTTTGGCCGGCTTTTGGTGCAAAAGAATGTGTTGTTGGGTTGTAATCGTACCAACTACCATCCTTTATAGCTTTTTGCGATGTGGTGGTATCGTATGCATAGCCTGTTGATGGGGCAGCAGTTACATTACTGTAAATATTGTTTTGTAAAATAGCGCCTGCCGAACCCGGACCATAAGCGCCACTGTTTAAAATAAATGTTGTTAATCGCAAACCAAAATCCCATTTGGTGGTTGCGCTATCTGTATTTGCAACTACTCCATTATTTTTAAAACTAAAAAAAGCAAATGGCGCACCATTGCTAAAATTTACAATTAATGAATCTGTTTTTTCAACAGTAGTTATTTCATTTACGGGATCTTTTGAGCAAGAGCTTAAAGTAATTACAATTGCTGTAGCGGCAATCATGCCGGATTGGATCATCTTCTTCATTTTTTTGTTGTTTTTATCTTTACCCATAACATTTCATTTGCATAAAATGGATCAAAGATTTTTTGTTAATAATTGATTTAAATTAATATTGAAATTGATTAAGTAAGTAATTCCGGGCAAGTTGGGTAACTTGTCTTTATCCTTATGATTTAGTATGTTTTCGGCGCCAGCCTGTATTTCAAATCCTTGTTTAAATGATTTGCTAATGATGGCATTTAACAATACATATCCTTTCACGTATTCACGATCGTCGTCAAGTATATTATCTCCGTTAATATCGCTAAAGCCAAACCGGCCCCTGTAGTTTGCCCTTATATTAGCGTCCCATTTTTTATTGATGCTGTTATAAAACAACTGAAAGTTGGCAGAGTGTTTACTGCGGTTAAAAAGCCCGCCATATTCATTACTTGTTACATAACTACTTACAAAAGTTACAGGGTCTCTTTTTACCATTTCGCCATTCTTTATCTTTTTCACCACATCTTTATCTTTTGCTTCCAGGTATTGATAGCCGGTATTAATACTAAATATTTTGCTTAGTTGATGATTGATATTTACATCAAATCCCTGTGTAAAAACATTGTTGATATTGATATAACTGAAAATTGATTGCCCATTTGTTTTTGTAAAGGGAAGGTTGTAGCGATCAATTAACTTGTTTATATCATTGCGAAAAATATTTAACGAAAAAGTTGTTTTGTTGTGCAACAAATATCTGCCTCCTAAATTAATACCAACCGATTTTTCAGGTAATAAAGTTTGATTGCCAAGGTATGGTGTTAGGTTGATGGATTGATCAATTTGCCCTTGTTGTTGCATTTGGGTTAGGCCATTAGCCAGTTCATTGGCACCCAATAATGTATAGCCAACCAATGTATTTGTAAAGAACAAGAATTGCTGACGAAAATCGGGAGCCTTAAATCCAGTGCCTATTGACGCATTAATGGTTAAATTAGGATTTGCTTTATATCCCAATGCCAATTTAGGATTAAACTGCAGTTTATAAAGCGAATGTTTATCAAGCCTGCCGCCAACTGTTATATTCAGTTTATTATTAAGTAGCCATTCTTTTTGCGAAAAAAAATAAAAAGCATTAAACCTTTTTTTTTCCGGATACCTGTTAGCTTCAACTGTTTCATAATTATATCCTGCACCCGCAATTAGTTTTTCATTTCTTTTATCGCCAATTTCTGCCTGTAGCTCAGGCTTTAATAAAAACTGTTGCATATTGCTTTTGTCAAAAAGCTGTTTATCATTTTGTGTAAATACCTCAGCATTATTTTGATACCCGGTAATATATAGCCGTGTAATTAATTTTATTTTATTTGATAATTTATGAAATAGCTGGTTATTGAAACCCCAATCAGTTTCTATGCTGCTACCATCCACCGCCTGTGGTTGTAAGGCGGTGTACACTAAGTAATTATTAAATTGCTTTTGAGTAAATAACCTTGCAGAGGATTGTAATTGTGTTTTTGTATTAAAATCGTAATAGACTTTTCCGGCAAAAGAATAATTTCTAAATGGATCGGTTGTTTGCCCGTAAATGTTTTTATCAAGATCGTACCCACTACTGCTGTATCGGTTTGCAAAAAATTGTACAGCAGTTTTATTTTTTTTAAAAGACTGATTGGCAGTAAAACCCCAGGTGTTGTTACTAGCTTGGTTTACCTGGAGAAGGCTATTATTAGCAGTTGGTTTTTCGGTAATGATATTTATTACACCAGCCAACGCATCAGAACCGTACAAACTGGTAGCCGGTCCCTTGATGATCTCAACCTGTTTTATATTTCCAACCGCTATCCTACCTAAATTTAATATGCCTGCATTTCTGCCCGTTAAAGGCTCTCCATCCATTAATATAAGTGTATAAGAAGGATCTAATCCCTGCATTTGAATACCACTACCAAAAGGGTTTGGATATCCTTGTAAAGATTGACCCAATGGATTATCGGCCAAAACCAAGCCTGTTTGTTGTTGCAAAATATCAATCAGTTTTTGAGAACCGGTTTGTTGTATAAATTTTTTGCTTATAACCTGGATAGGCACAGGGATATCACCAATAGATTTTATTGTACGGGTAGTAGAAACAGTTATTTCATCAATGGTATATATCTTATTAAAACCAGTATCCTTTATTGAGTTTTGTGAACTAGCTATTTTATTTGTTCCTAATAAACTTATGAAAAATGAATAGAATAATATGCTTTTTGCCAATGCGTTCATAATATGAATTTGCAAAGGTTAAACAGCAGCGCTTTATTTTTATCATGGAATTGTCATGTTGTTGACAATCTGATAAAAATCATATTGTTTTACTAAAAGATGACAGAAATGAAATAATTACCCTGGGATAAAATAGCAGATGGATTTGATTATAAATAAAAATAGATAAATACCAGGTGTAGTGTGTTAATACATTTCATTAAGAAGAATGTTTTAATGTTACTTTGTATTTTATTATTATGATTTAAAATACAGATAAAACTTAGTGTAGTAACAATTCGCAAGGCTTAATACCTGTGTGCTTTTTAAATGCAGTTGAAAAATGTGAAATGGAAGAATAACCCAGCATCATTGAAACTTCTGTTACGCTCAATCCCTTTTCGTACAATAGATATTTAGCATGTTCCATTCGCTGACTTTGATAAAAATCAAAAATTGTAGTGCCAAAAATTTCTTTAAATCCTTTTTTAAGATAACATTCGTTAATGGCTACTTTGCGGCTTAAAGCCTTGATGGTGATAGGTTCGCCAATATGCTGCAATAAAACTTCACGGGCTTTAATAATCTTCTCCCTGTCTTCGGCATTTTGTAAAAACTTACAACTGAATTCTGTTTCTTTATCATCACCCAACATACAATCCATACTATACAACAACAGAATTTGAGTTTGTGCATTAATAAAAATATTTTCTCTTGTATCGGTATATGTATGGTTAAGCAATGCTTCTATAGCAGTTCTGGTTTTACCGCATAAAGGCAATTGTTTGCTAAATGATGATTGATGCCTGAAAGAAAGCACTTCTTCTGTTAAACCGGTGTCGGTAGTGTTATTGGTAAACTGTGTAAGATAATTGGGTTTAAAACTAAAACTAACCACATCTACGCTATCAACTTTTTCAATACAACCTTTGCTGGCATTAAATTTACAATAATCGCATTCGGTTTGCTTTTGTCGGCAATACACATTTCCGCTAATACAAAACTTCAATTCAAGGTGATTGGCCTGTGGGTTGTTTTTTTCAACATGATAAATCAATATGCCTGTATCTTCAATGCTCCATTGGGGTAGCTTACGGTATCGTTTTATAGAATATTGTACCGAACCTGGTACAGTACGGTCAACATGTAACAATACATCCAAATCTTCCTGTAATAAAGGTTGACGATGAGCTATCGCTAAAATATCGGTCAATTGATTCATTGAAATATTATTGGCAAAGATACGAATAAAGAATTAACGTTTAAACATTGTAAATTGTTGGCTACAATCGCAACAAGTGCTTATATAACTAACCTGCTTATTTATAAAAATGTAAAATCGGGGATATTTTACCCTTTTGAGGCAGTTTTTTACATTTAATTTTAAACATTTATATCAAATAAATATGTGGATATCCCTGTAAAAAATCATTGTAAAATAAACCCATTATTATTGCCCCAAACGCCTGTTTTTTCGTACATTTGCCCGAATCCGAATTTTACAAATTTAAAGAGACTTTGAACGAAAATATGAGTACAGAAGAAGCAGTAGTTCCGGCCCCCGCCAATACAAGTTATGGCGCAGATAGTATACAAGTTTTAGAAGGTTTAGAAGCAGTTCGTAAACGGCCAGCCATGTACATTGGCGATGTGGGTATTAAGGGTTTACATCACCTGGTTTACGAAGTAGTAGATAACTCAATTGATGAAGCGCTTGCGGGACATTGCAAAAACATTTCGGTAACTATTAATGAAGATAACTCCATTACTGTAGAAGATGATGGACGAGGCATACCCACGGGTATGCACACCAAAGAAAACCGTAGTGCATTAGAAGTGGTAATGACAGTATTACATGCCGGAGGTAAATTTGATAAGGATTCTTACAAAGTTTCGGGTGGTTTACATGGCGTTGGTGTAAGTTGTGTAAATGCTTTAAGTACCAAATTGCATGTAGAGGTAAACCGAGACGGTAAAGTTTTTGAACAGGAATATGCAACAGGCATACCAAAATACACGGTACGTGAAATTGGAAAATCAGATAAGCATGGAACCAAAACCCAGTTTTGGCCCGATTCAACTATCTTCATCACCACTACATATAATCGTGAAATTTTGGAAGCTCGTTTGCGTGAATTATCCTTCCTAAATAAGAAAATTACAATACACATTCATGATTTAAGAGAAAAAGAAGATGATGGCTCAACCTATTCAAAAACATTTTACAGTGAAGGCGGAATAGTTGAGTTTGTTGAAATGCTTGACAAGAATGCAAATCGTAACCCATTATTACCAACAGTTATTTATTGCGATGGGCACGATGAAGCAAGTAATGTGATGGTGGAAGTTGCAATGATTTATAATACAGGTTACCAGGAGCACCTGTTTAGTTATGTAAATAATATCAATACCATTGAAGGAGGTACACATGTTTCGGGTTTTCGCCGTTCTATTACCCGTGTGTTTAAAAGCTATGGTGAAAAAGAAGGTATGTTTGAAAAAGCCAAGGTAGAGATTGAAGGAGATGATTTTCGTGAAGGGTTAAGCGCAATTATATCAGTAAAAGTTCCTGAACCACAGTTTGAAGGACAGACAAAAACCAAACTGGGTAATAATGAAGTAATGGGTGTTGTAGATTCTACTTTAAGCAGGGTATTAACTGCATACCTTGAAGAGAATCCCAAAAATGCAAAAACCATTATACAAAAGGTAATACTTGCCGCACAGGCAAGGGCTGCAGCTAAGAAAGCCCGTGAAATGGTACAGCGAAAAAGTGTACTAACAGGTGGTGGCCTACCAGGAAAACTTGCCGATTGTAGTGATAAAGACCCCAACAGATGTGAGTTATATCTTGTAGAGGGAGACTCGGCCGGTGGTACAGCTAAGCAGGGTAGAGACAGGTCGTATCAGGCAATTCTTCCATTACGTGGAAAGATTTTGAATGTAGAGAAAGCCATGGAGCATAAGATTTACGACAATGAAGAGATACGCAATATGTTTACTGCATTAGGAGTAAAAATTGGTACTCCCGAAGATCCCAAAGCACTGGATTTATCAAAACTGCGCTATCATAAATTAATAATAATGACGGATGCTGATGTGGATGGAAGCCATATTGCAACACTTATTTTAACTTTCGTTTTCCGTTATATGAAAGAATTAGTAGAGCAGGGTTATGTGTATATAGCTCAACCACCATTGTATCTTGTTAAAAAAGGAAAAGAACAGGCTTATGCTTGGAATGATGAAGAACGTAAAGCATTAATTAAGCAATTTGGGCAAGGTAAAGATGAAAGTGTAAATACACAACGGTATAAAGGTTTGGGAGAAATGAATGCAGAGCAACTTTGGGAAACTACTATGAATCCGGCAACCCGTACTTTAAAACAAGTAACACTTGAAAGTTCTGCAGAGGCTGACAGAGTATTTAGTATGCTTATGGGAGATGAGGTTCCCCCACGCAGGGAATTTATAGAAACACATGCTAAATACGCTAAAATAGATGTGTAAAAATTAGTTTCCAGGTAAAAAGCTTAATCTTTCTTAAAAGTTATTAAAATATATATTAACATTAAATCCGGTGTGATAATACCCGGATTTTTTATTAGGGCTAATTGGAAGATATAAGTATATACTAAGCTACTTTAAGTGTAAAACTATAAGGGTAAAGGGTTTGCAACTTTGATTGATAGAATAAAAAGGCCATCTAATACAAAGCCACATTTGAAATACTTAACAATTACAGGTAAAACAAAAATTTAAAATGTGGGTAACTCAAGTAATATTTCACGCAAGTTTGGATAGGCATTTTTGCCAAAACCGATATTTTAAGTAGCTTGTACATAATTACTAACCAATAAATTTATCAAAAATGTCAAAAATGTTAACAGCCTATTGCATGAAAACAAAGGAAAAAAATGTTCCAATGCAGGATGCGGTAATAACTAAAACTTCCCGTGGAGGTTATATGGCCCAGGGACATGACGGAAAGGGAAACAAAATGACCACCATGCTTAGCGAAGCTACAGCACTTGAAGCTGTTAAAAACGGTGTGGCTAAAAAAGCCTGGTAAATATTCCTCCGTTAAAATTACTTTGGCCATTCATTTTAATGAATGGCCTTTTTATTAGCATTTATTATTCTTAATGATTTGTAATTACTAATTTTAATACATTCAGTTTCAAATAAGCTTATGAAAAAAACTACTTCCCTGTTTTTATTATATATAATTCCGTTTATAAGTGCAGCACAAAACCTAAACTACTCATCCTTCACTATTCCCGATTCCTTACGTAAAGATGCAGATATGGTTATAAGGGATGAAAGAATACATATATCCATCAAAGATAAAAATACTGCACGTTATGAAGTACGCCGGGTATTTACAGTATTGAATGAACAAGCAAAAGGTAACCTCAATTTTGTTCAGTTTTCCGATAAATTTCATGTACTTAATGATGCAGAAATAAAACTTTATGACCCGACGGGGAAAATAATAAAATCTTACACAAAAAAAGAAATGACATCTTTGAATTATGGCGATGGCCTGGTTCCGGAAGGCAAGGTTACATATTTTAATGTTATAGCACCATCTTATCCAATAACAGTTGAGTATAATTACAGTATTAAATTTAAAGGTATTTTCAGTTTGCCCGGTTACGATATGCAATCGCCGTGGCAGGCCGTGCAATATTCTATTTTTGAAGTAGAAGTGCCATCAGATTTAGGTGTACGTTATAAACTTGTAAATACAATCCGTAAACCTCAAATTAGCAAATCAGGCAATAAAGATGTATTTACCTGGGAGCTAAAAAATATAAAAGCATACAAACTTGAAAAACATAGTGGATCGCCATATTCTTATGAGCCAACAATTTTACTTGCTCCTACAAAATTTCAATTAGATGATTATGATGGAGACATGACAAGCTGGAAAGACTTTGGCTCCTGGATTGATAACCTGTATGCTAAAACAACCGGCTTAACAGAAGAAAAGAAAATATTTTACCAGGCAATGGTTAAAAACGCAACAACTGATAAAGAAAAAGCAGAGATTTTATATAAGTATATGCAACAAAATATGCGTTATGTAAGCATACAGTTGGGAATTGGTGGCCTAAAACCTTTTCCTGCAAGCTTTGTTGATGATAAAAAATATGGCGATTGTAAAGCATTGAGCAACTATTTAAAATCAGCTTTAGATGCAGTGAATATCAAATCAAATATTGTTATTATACAGGGCAGTACTACTCCACGTACAGTATATGAAGATTTTCCGGCTAATTATTTTAATCATGTTATACTTTGTATTCCAAAAGTAAAAGACAGTACCTGGCTTGAATGTACCAGCACCACTTTGCCTTTTGGCCAGCTTGGGCCATTTACTGAAAACAGAAAAGCCATGATGATAACTTCTGACGGAGGTGTTTTGGTAAATACCCCTGTAAGTAATTATCAAAACAACGCTCAATACATGAGCACCAACATAGAAGTTAATGAAGATGGTGGCGCAAAAGTAAAAATGCGGTATAGTTTATTTGGAGAAGACAGAGATGAATTTCTAATGCGTTATCACGATTTGAAAGAAGACGAAAAACGCAAATTTTTTATTTCGAATATGGAATGGAAACATCCTGATATATTCAATATCAGTAATTCTAAAAATAAAGCCAACCCTTATATTATTTCAGCAGATATGGAATATGAAAAAATTTACTCGTTTAATGCAGGTAGTAAACTTTTCTTTGAAAGCAGGCTTTATCCCATTTTTTATGAAGATATACAGGAGAATGAAAACCGGCTGCGTGATTATTATTTTACCAATCCATATCAATCATTTGATACTACTGTTTATAAATTTCCAATAGGCTACACCCTGGAAACCATACCAGTTGACAAAATAGTAAAATTTCCATTTTGTGATTATACATGTACATACAAATGGGATGCATCAACCCATACTTTAAGCATTATTGCAAGGTTGCAAATAAAAGATCGTAAAATTAATGCTTCAGATTATCCAAAACTAGTTGATTTTAAAAACCAGGTTATGGCGGATATAAATGAAAAAATT
>DAOLYC010000030.1:0-12167 GCA_035425605.1 Ferruginibacter sp. | reverse complement strand
TTTAATTCCTTCAGCCTTATTTATGCTGGCGCCCAAAAGAATATGGGGCCTGCCGGTGTAAACCTGGTGGTGGTAAATAAAAATATTTTAGGAAAAGTAAAACGCAACATACCCACTATACTCGATTACCGGAATCATGTTAAGGAAGGAAGTATGCTTAACACTCCACCGGTATTTGCTATTTATGTTTGTATGCTTACATTAAAATGGTTAAAAGCAAATGGAGGGCCGGCCGCAATGGAAAAACTTAATAATAAAAAAGCAGATTTATTATATACAGCCATAGATGATAGTCCTTTATTTACCGGTACAGCAAAAACAAATGACAGGAGTAAAATGAATGTATGTTTTGTTATGAACAATACATTGCTGGAAGAAAGTTTTTTAAATTTTTCAAAACAAAATGGCATAGTTGGTATTAAAGGGCATCGGTTGGTTGGCGGTTTCAGGGCATCGCTTTATAATGCAATGCCTTTAAGCAGCGTAGAAGTGTTGGTGCAAGTGATGAAAGATTTTGCAATAAAAAACGCTTAAAAACAATTTTATACATTTACAAGAATTAATACACAACAAAATGGTTACAGTATCGCCCTTTAAAGCATTAAGGCCCGCAGCAGAATCGGCCAGGATGGTAGCATCCAGGCCATACGATGTGCTTAACAGTAAAGAGGCTAAAATAGAAGCCCAGGGAAATAATGTAAGTTTTTTGCACATAACTAAAAGTGAAATTGATTTACCTGATACTGTTAACATTCATGCTCAGGAAGTTTATGATAAGGCTAAAGAAAACCTGGATGCATTCATTAGCCGTAAAATATTATTCAGGGAAAATAAAGCATGTTATTATATATATGAATTGACTATGAATGGCAGGAGCCAAACAGGATTGGTTTGCGGCAGCTCGGTTGATGATTATGAAAATGGCCTCATTAAAAAACATGAATTTACACGGCCCGAAAAAGAACAGGATAGGATAAACCATATTAAAACTACCGGCGCCCAAACAGGTAATGTTTTCCTTGCTTATCGAGATGTAGAAGAAATAGATGTCATCATAAATAAATGGAAAGAAAAAAATCCGGTATATGATTTTATAGCCAACGACGGCATTAAACATACTGTATGGATTGTAAACAGCGATGAAACAATAGAAAAAATAACATCCTTATTCAAATCAAAAGTGCCTTGTACTTATATTGCCGATGGGCATCACAGGGCTGCTTCTGCTGCTAAAGTACGAGTTGCTTTAGGAGAAAAGGCAACTGATGGAGCTAATATATTTCTCACCACATTATTTCCATCAAACCAGTTACATATATTGGATTACAACCGGGTGGTTAAAGATTTAAACGGGCTGTCAATAGAAGATTTCTTATCGGCAATAAAAAATAAATTCAGCATCGAAAAATTAGATAAAGAATATTCACCAGAGCAGTTGCATACATTTGGAATGTATGTAAATAAACAATGGTACCGCCTTACTGCCCATGAGGGCAGCTATAGCAACGACCCAATTGGTATTTTAGATATCAGTATCCTTTCAGATAATTTACTTGATCCTGTATTAAACATAAAAGATCAACGCACTGATAAACGTATTGATTTTGTTGGTGGAATAAGGGGATTGGCCGAACTTGAGCAAAGAGTAAATAGCGGAGAAATGTCGGTGGCTTTTAGTTTGCACCCGGTAACCATTCAACAATTATTTAATATAGCCGATAGTGGCAATGTAATGCCACCAAAAAGCACCTGGTTTGAACCAAAGCTAAGAGACGGACTTCTTACACACCTGATTTCGGATGAAGACATGGAGTGATGTAATATAATGGTTTAAAAAACTTAACATACCACCGATTTTAATTGAAGTATAATGAAAAAATTAATGCTCTTTTTTATTGCCATCAACCTGCAGGTATTTCTATTGGCACAGGATGTAAAGCAATTGCAACTTAATGCAAGAGATTATATGCACAAAGGCGATTATGCTAATGCTATACTTGTACTTAACAGGGTGTTGGCAATAGAGCCCGGTAATTTAGAAGCAGCCAAAGATCTTGGCCTTAATTATTATTATGCTAAAGACTTTAAAAAATCAGTAGAAGTTCTTAATCATTTGTTAGAAAGAGATGATGCTGATGACCAGTGTTTTCAAATGGCAGGCGATGCTTATTGGGCAATGGAAATGCCAAAAGAATCGGAAGCTGTGTACAGGAAAGGAATAAAAAGACTACCTAACAGTGGCGCATTATATAATGAACTGGGTAAGGTATTATGGACCAAGCAGGATTATAGTGCCATAAAACAATGGGAAAAAGGAATTGAAAACGACCCCGGATTTGGCGGTAACTATTACAATGCCTGCAAATACTATTATTTTACAACCGATAAAACATGGAGCCTTATTTATGGAGAAATATTTTTAAACATTGATCCACTTAGCACTTACACACCCGAAATAAAAAATATTTTACTGGAAGGATATAAGAAACTATTTGCCAATGCCGACCTGGAAAAGAATAATAAAGAAAAAAATGCTTTTACACTTGCATTTTTAAAAACCATGAACAAACAAAGTTCAGTGGCAGTAGCTGGTATAAACACAGCATCATTAACCATGATAAGAACACGCTTTATATTGGATTGGTATGCTGAATATACCACCAGGTTCCCCTTCAAATTATTCGATCTTCAAAAGCAATATATTGAAACCGGTTTATTTGATGCATATAACCAATGGATATTTGCCACCGCAGCAAACTTACCTGCATACCAGGCCTGGACAGCAGCACATAACAAAGAATATACCGAGCTAAATCGTTTTATGCAAAGCCGGATTTTTAAAATACCTAAAGGACAGTATTATCATTAATTTTTCTTAAAAAACGCTTGCATTTTTTTAAACTTCACTGGCAGGTTATTCTTTTGCTACAAATTACAATGTAAAAAATTACAAAGCATTACAAGCCTCAACACATGCCCATGCTGAATGGGTATTTTTTATTATCTTGTTTTTAAACTTTTAGATTATGGAAGAACAAAGAGATGAAAAATTATGGCAAATGGCAAAACGCCGTGCCAGTTTTCAGGATAGCCTGATAGGCTTTGTTGTAATCACTGCCATGTGCTGGGTTATTTGGTTTTTTACTACCGACCAAAAAAATCTAAATGGTACAGCATGGCCACTATGGGTAATGCTTGGGTTGGGTATTGGGTTAGTTTTTAAATTTATTAAAGCATATAAAACAGATAAAGACACCATTACCGAAAGAGAATACGAAAAGCTAAAAAACCAACGTAAATAATTATTCTGCATAAACAAACGATAGCTTATGAATGAAAATTCCAGAATATTTGATTATATAGATTTTCAGTTAAAGAAGTTTCCCAAGAATGATATGTTTAACGGAAAAGAAAATGGGCAATGGAAACATTACAGTACATTGGAAGTAAAAGAAACAGTTAACAGGCTAAGTGCCGGCCTTATGAAGTTAGGCGTTAGTGGTAATGATATGGTAATTGAAAACCAGGATAAGATAGCGCTGATTTCTAAAAACCGCCCCGAATGGCTGATGCTTGATATGGCTTGTCAACAGATTGGAGTTGCACTATGTCCCATCTATCCAACAACAAATGTAAAAGAGCTTGAATTTATTTTTAATGATGCTTCTATCAAACATGTTTTTGTAAGCGGATTGGATATCCTGGATAAAGTACATGTGGTAAAAGATAATGTTCCCTCTTTACAAAATGTGTACAGTTTTGATGAATTACCTGGCGCTATTTTCTGGAAAAATATTTTGCATGATGTTACCGCAGAAGACCTGGTAAAAATGGAAACGATTAAAGAAGGAATAAAAGCAGAACATTGTGCCACCGTAATATACACATCAGGCACAACTGGTACACCCAAAGGCGTTATGCTAAGCCATCGCAATATTGTAAGCAATGTAATAAACTCGATAAATAGTTTTCCTTTTATTGATGATACAACAGGCAGGGCTTTAAGTTTTTTACCGCTCAATCATATTTTTGAACGGATGGTATCATTTATTTACATCAGCAGTGGCATTTCTATTTATTATGCCGAAAGCCTGGATACCATTGCCGATGACCTTAAAGACGTAAAACCTACTTTATTTGCCACCGTACCAAGATTGCTTGAAAAAACGTATGAAAAGATAATGGCTAAAGGCGCCGAATTAACCGGCATAAAAAAGAAATTGTTTTATTGGTCGGTTAAACTGGCTGATGAATACGATAATATAAAAACACAAAGCCTTTGGTACAAAATGCAATTGGCCATTGCAAATAAAATCATTTTTAATAAATGGCGTGAAGCATTGGGTGGTAATATTAAATATATTGTAACAGGCGGCGCTGCATGCCAGGTAAGGCTTATAAGGATTTTTACTGCAGCACAAATACCCATTTACGAAGGTTATGGCCCCACCGAAAACAGTCCTGTAATAAGTGTTAACTGCCTTAAAAAGGGTGGAACAAAATTTGGTACAGTTGGTCTTGTTATTGAAGGTCAGGAAGTAAAGTTGGAGGCTGATGGGGAAATTTGTGTAAAAGGCCCAAGCGTTATGATAGGTTATTATAAACGACCTGACCTAACCGCTGAAACCATTATAGACGGCTGGTTACATACAGGTGATATAGGTGTTTTTGAAGATGGTAAATTTTTAAAAATAACCGACCGTAAAAAAGAATTGTTTAAAACCAGTGGAGGTAAATATGTTGCACCACAGCCCATTGAAAATAAGATGAAAGAATCGCCTTTTGTAGAACAAATGATGGTTGTAGGTGCCGAACAAAAATTTGTAGGAGCATTAATCGTTCCATCAATGCAAAATATAAAAGAATGGATGCAACATAAAGACATACCATTTACAACTGCAGAAGATGCAGTACAAAATCCCAAAGTTTTAAGTTTGTACAAAGAATTGATTGATTCGTTTAACAAATCTTTTAACCATGTAGAACAGGTAAAGAAATTTGAACTATTGCCATACGAATGGACAATTGACAGCGGCGAACTTACACCCACACTTAAATTAAAACGAAAAGTGATAATGGAAAAATATAAAGCTGCAGTAGAAAGGATATACGGTTAAAAAAAACCGGAAAATTTGTAAACAACTGGTTTAAAAATTTTCCGGTTTAATGTAAAAATTGCATGTTCTGTTTTCAAAGTAACACGACTGATAAGGTAAGTAGATTTTTCATTGAGCAAAAAAGATCCTAATATATTCCTGGTTTATCATAGTTTCAATATCTTTTATCATTCAGGTTGAAGTTAAATTCAACATAATTTTCAAATAATTATATAGCTGCAATTTAATTTATCTACATAAAAATGTAGGTAGTATTAGGCACGATGATTATGTAGTAATATATCTACAAATAAGACTATTGCAACATTTATAGCAACCATACAATTTGAACTTTTATTTTAATACCAACTTTCTTGAAATCTTTAAAATAATACCATCGCTAAAATGAATTAAGTACAGTAATAATCTTTTCACAAGCGGCTTTTATTTCCTGTTTAGATATAGTAAGTGGCGGAACTATACGAAGGCAGTTTGGAGCAAACAAAAACCAATCGGTAAATACGCCAAAACCTGCATTGTTTTCAACATCTATCAATAGGTCAATTACTTTTTTATTCATTTCAAAACTATCAAATTCCACAGCCATCATTAAACCCAGGCTTCTTACATTTTTTATTTTTGGATGTTGTAATAATGATACAAACAGTTTTTCCTTACCAGCAACTTCGTCAATTAATTTTTCAGTTTGTAAAATCTTTAATGCAGCCAGGCCTGCTGCACAACAAACAGGATGACCACCAAAAGTATTTATATGCCCCAAAACCGGATTGTTGGTAAATGAATCCATAATTTTTTTATCGGCAATAAAAGCGCCTAATGGCATACCGCCACCAATTGCTTTACCTAATAATAAAATATCGGGCACTATATCAAATTGTTCAAAAGCCCAAAGCGTTCCGTTTCTTCCAAAACCACATTGAATCTCATCCAATATCAAAAGTGTTCCTGTATCGCTGCATTTTTTTCTTAATGCTTTCAGCCATCCGTTTTTTGCAGTAATAACACCGGCTTCGGCCTGCACCGTTTCGGCTATTACACATGCAGTTCGTTCAGTAATATTTTCCAGGTCATCAAACGAATTGTAATTAAGCTGCAGTATATCGGGTAATAATGGCCTGAAAGCCTGTTGCCAATATTCGCTACCCATTACACTTAAAGCACCCTGTGTGCTACCATGGTACGAATTTTTAAAGGAAATAATCTGTGTACGGCTGGTAAACCGTTTGGCCAGTTTCATAGCGCCTTCGGTTGCCTCGCTGCCCGATGCCGTAAAAAATACAGCATTAAGCGATGCTGGTAAATTTGCAGTAAGCGCTGTAGCATATTCTACTTGAGAGCTTTGTACCAGCTCACCATAAACCATGATGTGCAGGTAGTCATCCAATTGCTTTTTAATTGCTGATGTAACAGCAGGATGACAATGCCCCACATTACAAACACTAATGCCCCCAATCAAATCAATGTATTCTTTTCCATGTGCATCATATAATTTACAGCCCTTGGCTTTTACAATTTCCAAACAAAGCGGCGCTGCCGAAGTTTGACCCACATGATTTAAAAAAAGCTGGCGGTTGGTCATATTATCTTTATTAATGCAAAATAAAGTAATCTTTAATTACAAGTTGTTTCAATATTGCTGCAATGTGGTTTTTTATTTTTAAATGATCAACGCATCAATTTAAAATATTTAACTTGTGCCAACGGTTTAGTTATTAAAGCAAATAATTAACTTTTATAAAGAAATGTAAAAGTTTATAGTTCGTAATTTTAACCATAAGCCAAAAATGGATCAATAACAACAGCACTTTTAATGAAAATTTTTCTTACCCTTATTTGTTTTTCATTTTTATACCTGAACATAACAGCACAGGAAAAAAACCATCAACCTAAAATTGGATTAACACTCAGTGGCGGCGGTGCAAAAGGGTTTGCACATATTGGTATTTTAAAAGCCATTGACAGCGCCGGGCTAAAAATTGATTATATAACAGGCACCAGTATGGGTGCTATTGTTGGTGCATTGTATGCTACAGGGTACAGTGGTAATGATATTGAAAATTTAAGAAAGAATATTGATTTTGATTTGCTGTTCTCAAACAATGTTCCATTGCAAACATTATCAATGGAAGAAAAAGAACAATATAGCCGCTTTGCCATTGAATTGCCGGTTATAAAAAATAAAATTAAACTTCAAACAGGCCTTATATCCGGGCAGGAGCTTAACCTTAAATTTTCTGAATTGTTTTTTCCGGTGTACAATATCCGCAATTTTGATAGTTTACCAATACCCTTTAAATGTATGGCCACCGATTTGGAAACCGGCGACCTGGTAGTACTTGATACCGGAAACATTAACACAGCACTTAGGGCTACCATGGCCATCCCATCAGTTTTTTCTGCCGTTGCAAGAGATGGAAAAAGATTAGTGGACGGTGGATTGGTACGAAATTTTCCGGTAAAAAATGTAAAGGAAATGGGCGCCGATATTGTTATTGGTAGTAACGTAACCAATGGACTGTCAAAGATTGACAAAATAAAAAATCCTGTTGACGTTTTATTGCAAATGGCTTTTTACAGAGAAGCCGGCGATTTTAAAGAAGAACTACCACTTACCAATATTTATATTCACATGCCTATGGAAGAATACAACACTGCCAGTTTTGGAAGCGCTAAAGAAATAATGGAGATTGGATTAAAAACCGGCAGAGCGTATTATCCCATATTTAAAAAACTGGCCGATAGTTTAAAAGCATTAACAAACAAAACTCCCGTAGTTAAAAAGCAAATAAATACTACATCGGTTTTTATTACTGATTATGAAGTTAAAGGACTAAAAAAAACGACGGTCCCTTTTTTTATACACCTGATGGATTTTTATGACCACAGAACTTACACCGCTACACTAATAAATAAAAAAATACGGCGGGCTTATGGTTCTCGTTACTATGCAAGTATTTCCTATTCGTTGTTGCCTGTGGCAAAAGATACAGCCAAAATAATTTTTAATGTTGAAGAAAACCCCAATACATATATTAAAGCTGGCTTGTATTATACCAGGTTCAGGGGAATAAATGTGAATGTTAATTTAACCTCCCGTGATTTTTTATTGCCTAATTCACGAAGTATGGTTTCAATTTCGCTGGGCGAAAGTTTACAATTGGAAGCAGAGCATTTTCAATACCTGGGGCGTATTAAAAATGTAGCATTCTTAACTGGTTTCAGGCTCGATAATCAATCAATAGATGCTTACAATAATTTTAAGTTGAATGGCGCTTACAAACAAAACTATTATAAAACATTCCTTAATTTTCAAAACAGTGGCAACAACAAACTGGCAGCCGGGGTAGGTACGGCTTTTGAATATATCAGGTACACCCCGTCTATTAATTCCATATCCGAAGTAAAAGGAGGTTTCAGCAATTTTAAAAGTTATCTCTATCTAAAATATAATAACCTTAACCAGATATTTTATCCTACCAAAGGAATAAAAATACATACCGAGCTGGCACAAATTTATAATCAGAAACCAAACTTAACCCAATACGCAAATGGATTGCCAGTAACACCTTCAACACTCAGTTTTAATAATTTTACCCAGTTAAAATTTGATGGCAGCTTGTATTCTGCAATAAATAAAAAATTTACTTTTTTCTCTGAGTTACAGGCAGGATTAAATTTTACTGATAAACCTAATGTGCTCAATAATTTTTATATAGGAGGTATTAATGGCTGCTATCGTAACCAGGTAAGGTTTGCGGGCCTGCAGGAAGCTACAGTTAACTCATCAAGTGTATTGGCTTTGCAGCTTGGCCTAAGGTATAACCTTGTGAACAATGTATTTATTATTGGGCGCATTAACGGGTTGGTAAAAGATTTTGCCGCACCGCAAATAAGTACATCAGGCGCAACAGCATTAACAGGTTATGCGTTAACTTTTGCATATAAAACACCAATCGGGCCATTGGAATTAAGCGCCATGTATTGCGATCAAAGCAAAAAAATCCAATCTTATGTACTCTTTGGAATACCTTTTTAAAAAGCAAATTGCTATTGATATTTTTAATTGTATAAAAGAATGGATAGCATTAATAAGATATTGAAACTATATTGTATCATCTTCAAAATATATACTGAAGAGCATTAAATAAGAAATTTATGCCGGTAATTCTTCCCGTAAAGGGTGTACATCCCAAATTTGGTAACAACTGTTTTATTGCGCCCAATGCCAGCATTGTTGGCGATGTAGAAATGGGTAACGACTGCAGTGTATGGTTTAATGCAGTTTTAAGGGGCGATGTAAATAAAATTCGCATGGGTAATAAGGTTAATGTACAGGATGGTGCAATAATTCATTGTACTTATCAAAAAGCTTCAACCACTATTGGAAATAATGTAAGCATCGGACACAATGCAATTGTACATGGCTGCGTTATACATAATAATGTACTCATTGGTATGGGTGCCATAGTAATGGATAATGCAGAAGTGGGTACTAACTGCATCATTGGCGCCGGCGCAGTAGTACTGGCAAATACTATTATAGAACCGGGTTGTGTGTATGCCGGCATACCGGCAAAAAAAGTAAAAGATATTAGCGAAGAAATGATAAGTGGCGAGATAAAAAGGATTGCAGATAATTATGTAATGTACAGCGATTGGTTTAGGAATGAATAAAATTAGCGCTGTAAATGAGTGATGATTTTTTTTTTGAACCGGCAGTTGTGCAATAATGAAACGTATTGGCTACGCTCTGTTCATCTACTGCAATGCTATTTAACTTTTTTGTAAAGCTTGGTAAAATATTACCTTTAATACATGAAAAAAATAATTGTAGGTTTTACGCTAACTGCTTTTTTATTAAGTGGCTGCTTTATTACCAATATTTTTAGAAAAAAAGAAAAAGTGGGTTGCCCCAGCGACGGCCGTAATGTTGGCGCCGAAAAATTATTGAACGGTGATCAAAAAGCAATGAAAAAAGCCAATAAAGCAAAATGGCGTGGAGGCTGATAATGAATTTTATAAAATACAACCAATAGAAATATCCTAACATAAAAACCCATAAATTATGTGTTACGAACTAAAAACAAGTAATGGCAGCACCGAAGCTGTGATTGACGACAATTGCGGCATTTCAAAATTTTATGCTATTGCCAATACCCTGGCTAAAGACCTAAAAGTAAAATTCCTTAACCAAATTGATGATGCCGAAACCCTCGACTGGGATTTTCAATACCGGGGACAGTTTTTAACCCTGCACTATAATATTTTTAATGGTGTTAGCATTTATCCGCAACAACGAAAAAATATACCATCAAAAAATAACCTGGTAATGGAAGTGGCTCATTTTTTAGAACACAGGGTTTATTAATTAATCTTACATCTTCAGCATTGCATTTTGGTTTTTATACGGGTTAAAAAACCAAAGCTTAGATAATGTTATGCAATATGCAAATACAATTTTAGCCAGCTATATATTTATATATACCCATTGGATAATCCGTAATAAACCAATTTTATTGGGCTAAACGGCTATCACATCGGCATAATGCGTTAAAATTTTGGTCTATAAAATAAATACATTTCGTATTACAGGTATTTGTTTAATTTATAATAGTAAATTAAACATAGTTGCTACAGCATTCTATTAAAACAGCATTTGTACCAGTATAGTAATGGATTTTTGCTATAAAAATACTGGCTCAATTTCTACCAACAAATTACTTATCTTCGTTAATTAAATTTCTTAACCGAATATCCCAATCAAAAAAGGGTATGGTAAAAGAGAAAAGGAATATGATTTTGAACCGATTTAAAACAGAAACATTCAATGGAACCGATAATAATTTACATTATCATTGGCGCAGTTGCGCTGATACTTGGCGTAATACTGGGTAAACTGATATTTGCCAAAAGCACACAAAAACTAATTGCAGAAGCTGAACAACAATCAAAAAAAATAATTGCCGATGGGCAGTTACAAGCCGAAAACCTTAAGAAAGAAAAGCTTTTAGAAGCTAAGGAAAAATTTGTACAGCTTAAGGCCGATCACGACAGGGATGTAATGCAACGCAACCAAAAAGTTGCCGAAGGCGAAAACCGAATCAAACAAAAAGAACAATCCCTCAATCAAAAAGATCAAAACCACGAAAAGCAAATAAAGGAAAATGAAGCCATCAAGGAAAACCTTAACCGCCAAATTGAAATAGTAAATAATAAGCGTACAGAACTGGAAAAACACCAGGAAGAACATATACGCCGGTTAGAAAAAGTTGCCGGTCTGAGCGCCGAAGATGCAAAAGCGCAACTTATAGAAAGTTTACGGCAGGAAGCCAATACAAAAGCCCTTGTTATTCAAAAAGAAATTATTGAAGAAGCAAAACTAAAAGCTAATAAAGAAGCCCGTAAAATAGTTATACAAACCATACAGCGTACTGCTGCCGAAGCGGCAATAGAAAATGCCATCACCGTTTTTAATTTAGAAAGCGATGAAATTAAAGGCTCTATCATTGGCCGTGAAGGCCGTAACATACGAGCTATAGAAGCAGCTACCGGTGTAGATTTAATTGTTGATGATACTCCCGAAGCAATAGTACTTTCATCCTTCGATCCATTACGCAGGGAAATTGCCCGTTTATCATTGCAACGCCTTGTGGCCGATGGCCGTATTCATCCGGCACGTATTGAAGAAGTAGTAGAAAAAACCAAAAAACAAATTGACGACCAGGTGATGGAAATAGGCGAACGTACCGCAATGGAATTAGGGGTGCATGGCCTGCACAAAGAATTGATAAGAATGGTAGGACGTATGCGTTTTCGCTCATCTTACGGACAAAATTTATTGATGCACAGCCGTGAAACGGCAAACCTGTGCGCCATCATGGCATCGGAACTGGGTATGAATGCAAAACTGGCTAAAAGAGCCGGACTGCTACATGATATTGGTAAAGTGCCCGATGAAGAAACAGAATTGAGTCATGCATTATTGGGCGCTAAGCTGGCCGAAAAATATGGCGAAAACCCGGCCGTGGTAAATGCCATTGGCGCTCACCA
>DAOLYC010000029.1:0-12506 GCA_035425605.1 Ferruginibacter sp. | reverse complement strand
GTTTTTAAGATCAATACTGTTTACGCTTGTAGTATTATTGACAGTTGGATATTTTGATTTCCCTTCGGGAATGATTACATCTACATACTCATCGGGCACCAAACCACATTCCCAGTTGGCCGTATTTTGCCAGGCTGTGTCTGCATTGCCCTGCCAGGTGGCTTTAATACGAAACTGATAGTTTTCACTAAAAATAATACCATTGGCCGTTGTTATTGCACAGCGGTAAATATTAAAAGCATAGTTGGTGGGAGGATTTTTAATGATCAACGAATCCTGGGCTGTGCCAAAATAAAAGGGCCCATCCAAAATATTGGTAAAACCAGCCCCGTTATTTACCTGCCACTGATAGCGGATGCCCCCGGCACCATCGGTACCCAACCCTGTTAACCTTGAGTCGCAATATGGTGAAATAATTTTTTCGCCCAAGCGATTTCCCAGTTTATCATAACTGTACTCTATACGCTTACCATCGGCATAGTCTATGCTGCTGAGCTTGCTTTGCGTATCGTAGGTGAAAGTTTGGGCGTAGCTGCTAACACTACTGAAGAGTAATAGTATGATGAAGAGTTTATTCATTATTTATTTTTTTGTTGGTTCGTGAGACACGAACCAAGGCGAAGTCAAAAAATCAATTTCATTTAAATTATGCAACCTAATAATAGGTATTAATAAATTTTGAAATGTCTATTATATTATCGAACCTATTGGCAGTATTTTTAACCTCTGATAATAACATTGAAATAAACCTTGCTTTATCTAGTGCAGTTGCGTTATCAATTTTAATGTTCCCGTTCGCTATTTTAGAATCGACTTTTTTAAGTATTGTTTTATAAATCGACAGTTCACTACTTTTGGCTTTATTTTTCAGTTCATCATATGCGTTTCCAATATTGAAATTAAAATCATCCTCGCTTGATTTTTTGTCTTCCATCAATTTTTTTCTCAATTCAACAATTGGCGAATAATCTGGGTTAATATTAATATCTTCCCAATTGTTTTGCGTACTGGTTGTATTCATTATCCAATTTATATTGTCTATGGCCGAAACAATATTATTATGAGCACGATTAAAAACACCCCAAGCTAAATGGCCTGACGGATCGATATTTTTAATGGAATTATTATCCCCATACGGATACAAATTCACACTCCACACCGGGTCTTCACTGTTAAACCTTCCCACACTCGGCTGGTAGTACCTTGCCCGCATAAAAGTCAGGTCTTTATTCTCGTAGCCCACGCCGTATTTACCTACATAGCGGTAAGCATTAAAATCTTCTTCCTGCACCTGCTCGGTTTGGCCAAAGGCGCCGTACTGGTATTTGTGGGTTATTGTTTGGCTGCTGTTGGTAATGGCTACGGTGCTGCCTCTAAAATCGTGGTGGTAATAATAGGGCTGGCCGTTGCTGGCTTTTACCCTTGCTATCATACCCATGCCATGTATGTAATAATATTGTGCATTGCCACTGGCATCGGTTTCTACCAGTACATTGTAGGCATTATCCAATACATAGCGGGTATTGTTTCGTTTGCGGCGCTGGCCAAGTCCATCGTACTCGTAAGTTAAACTGTTGCCGTTGTTGCTGTATTGCAGCAAATTGTTCTTAGGGTCGTAGCTATAATTTATAGAGCCGGAGTTATTATTAATCTCTATTAGGTTACCATTATTATCGTAGCTATAGCTATCGGTATTTTTAGTAAGCAGCCTGTTGGCAGCATTATAGGTATAGCCAATACTATCGCCCAACGCCGGTGGCGATTGCATAAAAGGCTGATTGAATATTTCTTTTTTATGGTTACCCAATACATCTAAATCAAAACCATAAGCAGCTATAATACTACCATCGCTTTTTACGGTAGCCATGCTATCCATACGGCCTGCCGCATCGTAAAAGTATTTTACAATGGTGCCATTGCCATTTGTTTGGGTGTTTATTCGCCCATCGGGCAGGTAATTATAAGCAGCCCATGTGGTGCCACCCTGCTTTACAAACAGCAGGCGGTTATTGGCATCGTATTCATAATTAATAGCAAAACCTCCGGGGTAGGTAAGCTTGGTAATGTTACTATTGTTATCGTATTCATAAGCCACGGTATTGCCTGCAAAATCGTTGTAGTTAACACTTGTTATGCGTTTGAGGGCATCGTAATTATAGGTAATTGTTTTGCCATTTCGGGTTATTGCTTGCAGGCTGTTATCGGCATAATAGGTATAGGTTGCATAGCCATCATTTACCAGTAAATCTTTATCGTTATACTGGTTTAAAAACTGTACGCCATTGGGGTTTATAAATTTACTCAACCGTCCGTCGGCTCCATATTCGTAGCGCTTAACAGCGTTTTCAAACTGCTCTTTTATTAGCTGGTCTTTATCATCGTAAGTAAGGTAGGTAATATTGCCTTTGGCATTTTCTACCTCTATCAGGTTGTTGTTTTTATCGAACCGGTATTGGGTAATAGTATTGAGGCCCATGGTATCGAACGATTCTTGGAGCATATTATCATTATCATCGTATTTATAGCCGGTGCCTGTGTTTTTTGCATTGATGCTTTTTATAAGTCTTCCAAAGGCATCATTGTTTGTTTTAGACACAATACCCAGTGGCAGCTTTGTTTCTGTAATATTGCCGTAAATGTCGTACAAAAATTTAGTGCCAATGCCAGATGGGTTGCTCACACTATCCACGGTGCCATTGGGGTTAGGAAATATTTTTGTAGTTACTCCATTTGGCGCATTCACTTGTATCAATTGGCCCTTCGGTAAATTATAGCTAAAGCTGGTAGCATTCCCATTCCCGTCAATCCGCTTAGTTATATCGTTATAACTGTTATACTCCATACTGTCTTTAATACTAATGCCCGGAGCCGATTTGGTTATACTCAACAAATTTCCATTGCTGCTATATACAGGCACTACCTGCATATTGGTCAGGCTGTCAGTAACTTTGGTAGGTAGCAGCAGGTTGTTGTTATCTGCATACTCCATGCCTGTTTTGTAATTGAGCCCCGATGCAGCCACCGGCATACTATACTGGTTGTTGCGAATGTTTTGCTGCTGCCATTGCCCGTTAGCATTGTTTTTTATAACAATATCTGTAAAGTTACTGTTGGCCAGAT
The DNA here is from genome assembly GCA_035425605.1 of Ferruginibacter sp. Taxonomy (GTDB): domain Bacteria; phylum Bacteroidota; class Bacteroidia; order Chitinophagales; family Chitinophagaceae; genus Ferruginibacter. The sequence goes on along the minus strand of DAOLYC010000029.1, from coordinate 9,386 downwards.
AAGTGGCTTTGGTACTAATAAGTGTTTGCTGCCCCCCGGAAAGTTGGGTCTTGGTAAGTTTGCCATTGCCGTTAAACTTATTGGTAATAATATTGCCCTTGGGCATCACTACTGTAGTAAGCAGGTATTCCTGCCCGGGCAGGCTACCGTAGTTGTAAACGGTAAAATCTTTTTTAGGGTTTGTATATTTTACCAAACGCTTTGCCACATAATTAAAGCTTACTGCCTTGTGCAGGCTACCTGCATTGGCGCTTACCGAGTCTATAAGATTGCTGTTATCTATGTAGGCAAATGCTATTTTACGGCCATGCGAATCATCCACTTCCTTCAGGCGTTTTATATTGATACCGGCAATAGCACTGTACCCGTTTTCATAAGTAAGGTTTACGGTATTGTAATGCCTGTCTTTTACAGAAACCAAGTGAAGAATATTAGCAGTTGCTCCAGGTAATTTTTCAAACTGATAAACTACCTGGCTTTTAGTTTTAATGGTAACAACGGTTGGGCTCATTCCGTTTTTTGTAAGGATATCATAAATACCTTTTGTAACGTACTGGTCTGTATTGGGGTTATATACCTGTATATTGCCTCCCGACCACATAATGAGAAACCGGTCGTCTATGTTGTTGCCTGTTATTCCGCTATCCAACAAAATATAATTATTGTAATTATGATTCCAGCCTACTCCTATAGTTTGCTGGTCGTACACAAGGTTTCCGCCTGCATCTTTTCCACGAACACCCTCATCGGGTACTTGTGTACTGGCTGCATTATAATTAAAAGAAAAGCTGAGAGATGGTACACCTTTGATGGTAAACGGAGTTTCGCCATAGCTGCTAAAGTTGCCTTCGCCCAGCGATGGGTTATTGCCCACAAACTCACTTCTGTTAAAAGGTATATGAAAATCGTCATCGGTTATATCAGGCTTGCTGGTTACCTGTAGCAAACGGTACAGCATTAAAAATGATTCTACCCTTGTAACCGCTTCGTACGGCCTAAAGTTGGTGAAATTAGGCCCATCTATATCCGGTCTTTTTATCAGGCCCATTTGGGCGGCTTTTAAAATATATCCATACACTTCTGTTCCGGCAACCACATCAGCATAAGGATTTGCAAGGTTGGCATCGGGTTTAATATTCCATGCTTCTAACAATACTTTCAGTACGTACCCTCTTACTATCGTATCATTCGGATGAAAGTTTAACCGGCTTGGATTGAACGGAGGAATACCATCGCCATAGTCAAGGTAGCTTAATACTTTAGCCGCCTTAAAGAAATAACTGTTAGATGCGTTTTCTGTTTGCAAATCGCCAAATAAACAAGGCAGGAAGTCGGCTAAAGTGGAAGGTTCATTTATACCCAATAATGCTCTATAAGTAATTTTAGCTAAATCCTTACGCATCATTTTATTATTATTATAGTTCCCATCCTGTGGATTGTCAATTATCTGATGAGTACATAAAAATTGGGTAGCCTGCAATGAATCGCCAGTGGGAGCATTATTAACAGTACAGTAAGCGGCTGCTGTGGATTTATAAAAACTATCAACAGTAATACTACTCCAATAGCCCCCATTTTTTCTAAACCTTGAATGTAGAATATGCCAACCGGTATCGGCAATGCTTACATTTGCATTTAAATCAATACTGGCAGGGTTGGCAATAGAAACAGTTTGAGCAAGGCCCAGTGTAGAATCTACCCAATATTGATACTGCCAGCCGTTTGAGCCTGTTTCATTTTTTTGGAATCCTGTAGCAGTTACGCTGCTCCAGTATCCATTTGCTTTTTGAAAACGGGTATAGAGAATATGATTACCCAATGGCAACCCGGTTGTTTCAATATTCTCATCCACATTATGTAAATCAGTCAGCACTGTTTCGGTACGGTTATCAAAATCATCATTAAACCAATACTCCATTTTTTTATTACCGGAAGCTGTGGTGCTTTTGGAAAATACCGAAGCTGCCACACTGCTCCAATCTTCTGTGCCTGTGCGAAAACGGTAATAAATAATATGTTCGCCTAATGATAATTCATCGGTAGTAACATTCACATCAATATTAGAAGGGTTTGCTACCGTTACAATTTGGCGGTTTGCAAATCGTTCATCAAACCAGTATTCCATTTCGTTGGCTCCTGAATTTGAAGAAGTATTTTTAAAAAAAGAAGTACTGTTTACACTGCTCCATAAGCCACCGCCCAATTGAAATCGATAGTTTAAAACATGATAACCAAAAATAAGATTGGCCGTTGATAGGTTCACATCAATATTTGCAGGGTTGGTATAGGTTGTCTGTTGTTTGCCGGCAAAATTGTTATCATACCAATATTCTATCAGGTTGGTTCCGTTATTGTCTTCCGCTTTTGTAAATGAGCTTGTAGTAATACTACTCCTGCTGCCTGAGTTGTTGCTAAAATAAAAATGAGCAGTATGATACCCGGGTTGCAGATTTTGAGTAGGAAGAAAAATATCCGAATTATTGTCTGCCGGTAAGGTTTGTAAAGGTAGATTATCAAACCAATAGTTCATTTGCAGGCCGGATGAAGAGCCACCGCCACCTCCTGAGTTGGCTCCTGTTGAAAAAGACCGTGCAGCATATAAAGATGTTCCCTTTGGAGTATTTACCCTTACCCGCCAGTAATAGGTTGTATTGGTCTGTGCCCCCGTCCAGTTATAAGAGCTTTGTGTAAAGAAACCCGATGCAGGATGATTAACCAAATAAGGGCCTGTATAAGTTTCATTTAATAATCCGGGATTATCTGAAATTTGAATACGATAGTTTAATGCACCCTGAGTATCCTCCCAATCAAAATTTATTGTAGCAGGAATATTTGTTGCGCCAGATGTGGGATATAATAAGTTGGGCGGGGTGGGAACAGTAAGCAGTCTTCTTATTTCATCATTAGGAGTAAAATCAGAACTGAGGTCTGATCTTACCCGCCAAAAATATTCAGTATTGGGCTGCAGGGAATAGGTTTTGCTGGTTACATTACCTACAAATTCGTTTATTACTGTAGTAGCAAATGTTTGTGTGGTGGAAATTTGAATCTTGTATTGAGTAGCATTGGGTAAAGCTGCCCAGGTAAAGTTGATATTGGATGCGCTGACTTGTGCATTGTTGGAAGGTGATAATAACACTACACCACAGCCTTGTGCAGTATAAGACCCTCCACCAACGGGTTGACCGTTATTAGTGGTTACGTTGCAAAAACTGACCGGCACCGAAGTATTATACCATGTAGAACCAGTACTGGAACACCCCCCCGCGGGAGATGTTTGCACCTGAAAATGGAGATGTGGTCCACAGCCACCAGCCCCACTACCACAGGTGTAGCCGGTAGCACCCATTATGCCAAGCGTATCGCCGGCAGCTACCTGCTGCCCAACTGTTACTTGCACGGAATTATGTTCGAGATGGAGATATAAAGCCTCTGTTCCGTCGCCATGGTCAACAACTACATAATTAGCAAAGTTGGCATACCCAATATCACAACCACATTGGTCGCCATTATTTTTTATTTTACGGATACAGCCGTTTCTGGATGCAGTTATATATTTTATTCCGGGTGCATTTGATACAAAATCATACGCATACAACTCATTAGGCAAGCTATGTGCAGTTGACCGTGTACAGGTTATAGATGTTCCGCTGGGAAAAGGCAAAGCATACTGGGCTTGCCCATGCAACTTAAAAACCTGCATTAAGTTAATACAGAAAATAAGTAAAAAAATATTTCTAAACTGAAACATGCAGCTGATTGTTGGAGGTATATGAATAGTTTGTGATGGGTGTTTCTTTACTGCGCCCCCACATTAAACCTAACTCTTAGTGTACCACCAGCACCTGTGGCTCCATCTACATTCTTGCTGCGTATGTGTGGGTTGGGCGGTACATTTCCTTTTACCCATGGTGAGTTGCCTCCCCAAATACCCACATCTTTTCCATCGGTACCACCATTGTGAGCAGGGCTGGACGTTTTTATTTTATACTCGTTTGTGTACTCATAACTGGTTATTGGTGCTACATCAAAGGTCAAAGCACCTGTTTGGTTTAGATAGTTGCCTGAAGCATTTCCTGGATCGCTTAAGGGGGGAAGTGTTGCAGTTGCAAAAACACAATTTCTAAAAATATGGGTGTGTCCGGATATCCAGTTGGTAATTCCGGTGAATGTGCAATTTCTAAAAGTATTTGATTCTGCGCCAGATGCATCATAAGCTCCTGTACTTAAAAAAACACAGTTTTCGAATGTAGTACCGGTCATAGCTGATGTGAAATCATTCCCGATTATTGAATTCTTAACCAATGAATAAGCAAGCAAGTAGCCCCCGGTATTTCCTGTAATATTTAATCTGATTACTGATTTTTCAACAGTTACATTTTCGGTATGCGTCCAAGCAGGAATAATACTATTACAGTTAGTTCTGTAAATTTTTAAATTGCTGCTTATATAGACATCACCCAACACAAAAACTCCATCCAAAGTACCGCCAGCTTGAAATCCAATATAACCGTTAATAAAAGTTCTGTCAGTTGCAGTTGTAGAGTCCGGATTATGCCCCACTCCAATAACAGTAACCTTTTTTGTAAACCACTGTGTTTGTCCGGCAAATACCCCCCCAGGTAAATAAATAATATCGTTATCCTGTGCCAATAAAGCAGCACTATCCAATGTAGTGGTAAGCCGGGTAGTACCATTTGCCGATACCAAGGCGATGGGAGCTTGCTGGGCTTTGATATTACCCACTATTGCTATATGTAAAATAAAAAGCAGTTTTTTCATTTGCAGTAAATTTTATGCAATGAAAATAGGCTGCTTCAAAAAAATAAAAGCTTAGCCTAGCACCAAACCCTCCATCTCCTTCACCAAACCATCTACAATGAATGTTTTAATAAAAACATTCGGTTTAAATAACTGCTAATGCAACTTATAAACTACTGATCCACTTATTTTTTCCGCAAATGAAATTCAATTTATTTATCCGCTTCAACAAACAATAGCTTCTTACCAAGTTGTAAATACTAACCACTCACACCAAACCCCAAAAAACCTTCACCAAACCGCTGCTTGCTTAAAGATTCAATTTTATATTTACAATAGTGAAACCGTTTGTTTTTTTATTTATCATTTTGCTTAATGTGTTTGCAGTAAATGCACAACCCTCCCACTATGCCAATACCCATCCTGTTGGTAAAGACAATCCTTTGGTGGATTTTAATCAAATGAATTCCACAAAACTACCCAATGGAGAAATACTCTATCTTTCTTACAATGGCAAGGCTGCCATTATTGGCAACAATTATGTGGATAGCATAAAAGGATGGCCCGCTAGGGGTCTCTCAAGTATTTATCCTATTGTGATAGATGATGAAGTATGGCTGATGGGCATCAACGGTATGGCGATTGTAAAAAATAAATCGGTTATAAAACTTTTAAAAACCGATTGGTCAAATAGCTGGTTTGTGAAATCCAAATTCAAAAAAGGAGTTTACTTAGGCGATTATGGTAAGGCAAGGGTAGGTTTTTTTGACGGCCAAAAAATCATTTACGAAGTTAATACTGATACTTCTAACTCCATTGTTTCGCAGCAATTGATTATTAATGTAATGCCGGATTCAGAAAATAATCTTTGGTATTTTTCTATGATGGGGCATCAACTGTTGATACATAAATACAATACAACCCTGCATCGGTTTGACAGTGTAGCGATGCATAACATTCCCGATTACGTTAAAGATTTTAATGTAATCTCTATTAAAGATGAAAATAATTTTATACTCCAATCGCTCAATAGAAAAAATCTTATCCTTTGCAAAAATAGAAGTATAACTACCCAAAACAGGATTGTAAATATGCCTGGCATCCATGAGCCAATTCTATTTTCAAATCATCTTACCAATGGGCAGGTTGTTGCATCTTATCCCAGTAACAATTACAGTCAACTATTTGGTGCGGGGTATTTGCTAAACCATAGCAACGAAAAACCATTGATAACTATTGAAGGTTCGCTAAAGTCCTATACCATCTTTGACAGCAGCTCCAACTCCTATTTTATGGGCACCGAAAATAAGCCGCTATGGGGCTTTCCTTATCTGCAAAACTATCCGAGGCTGTACAACAACAATCACAGCAATGCCACATTCTCGCTATCGCAGGATAGTGATGGAAATATATGGGCAGGCAGCTACAATGGCTACATTAGCATTATAGATAAAGGAAAAGATAAAATTTCTTCATTGCCATCAAGCTTTCAGGTAATGAATGGCTCGCTGCAATTAAAGGATAAAACTTACCTGATAGGAGAAGGCATTATTGGTTTAGCACAGATTTTGGGAAATAAGATAAAAGAAATTGAAAACGATGTTAACACCGGATTTTTTCTTTATCAATCGCCCACTAACCAAAAAATTTACTATGGCAAAGGCGCCTTCTTAGGCCTATGGCAAACGGATGCTGCCAGCCTGGATAAAACCAACCCTAATTGGCACAAAATAGACAGCACCCGTGGGCTAAACCTCCACAATATTCTTACCATTACCGAAGATAAAAAAGGGCGTATCTGGTGTGGCCACCCGGGTAGGGGCATTGCCGTTTACAATCCTGCAACCGATAAGGCAAACACTTATTTAATAGATAAAAATCAAAGCCCATTTGGTGCCATGTGCAGCCTTACCGATAAGTGGGGTACCGTGTGGCTGGGCAGCAGGGCAAAAGGGCTTTGGTATTACAACGATTATAGCAAAGAAGCCTCCCCTGCAAATTGCAAACTCATAAACCATCCCCTGCTGAGCGACCCATCCAAAACCATTACCGGCATGACTGCCTGGTATGGCAAAGAAAATTATTTGGTATTGGCTTGTTACGATAAACTGTGTGTGCTAAATTTAGATAGTTTTTACAACAGTAAAAAAATAGTGGTACGCTACCTCAACCCACAGGCTGCATCCTTCACCAGTTTTACCGAGCAAAACACCCTGTTTACCAGCCATGCCGACAGCAGTATTTGGTTTAGCACCAGCGATATGGTGTACAACTGGGATTTTAAAAAATGGTTAACGCTTACCCCACACAAAGTAAATGTGGCTCTCCGGCTTGTGATGAAAAACGACAGTGTGCTTTCGTTACAGCCGGATAAAAAATTGGTACTAGAGCCTACCGGCAATAATCTGTCATTTGAAGTAAGGCTGCTAAGCCCCGATTTGCAACCCCGTTATCTCAATCTAGCTCTGGTAAAAGATGGTGACAGTCTGCAGTTAGATGCGCCCGGTTTATTATCTGTTTATCATTTTAAAAACCTGAGCAGCGGCAAATACTCATTGTATGTACGCATATTTGAAAACGATGGCAGCATCAGCACATATAAATACCGGATAGTCATTAGTAAATTTTTATGGCAACAGTGGTGGTTTTGGGCATTGCTGAGTGCATTGGTAGTAAGTGTGCTTGTTTACCTACTAAACATCAAACGCAAAAAACAAGTAGCCGAACAAAAAGCCAAAACACAAGAAGCAGAACTAGATAGCTATAAAGCAGAGCAGGAAAAGAAAATGGCCAACCTGCGTTTGCTTACACTTAGCAGCCAGTTTAGGCCGCATTTTATTTTAAATGCACTTAATACCATTGGTGCCCGCATGGATAAAAATCCTGAAACAGAAAGCGTACTTAGCCGGCTGGGTGAAAGTGTGAATCTTATTTTTAATCATGCTACCCAGCAAAAAACACTACACTCTTTTCAAAGCGAATGGCTGCTGGTGGTAAACATTATTCATATTCACCGTTTGATGTACTTAAAAGAATTGGCCATGCAATTGCCTGACGATGCGACAATAGCACAATATGCCGACCTGCAAGTACCCATGGGTCTTTTACAAATACCGGTAGAAAATGCACTGCTGCACGGACTGGGCAATAAAGAAACAGCGCCCTGGCAATTGAGTATAGACATTCAACAAAAAGAATTGGGCATACATATAAGTATAACCGATAATGGAATAGGTAGAAAAAAAGCAGTCAACCTAAGCAACTTTACAAAACATGGAACAGGCACTCGCAATCAAAATGAAATAATTGCCATTATAAATGCGGTTAATCCCCATAAAATATCTGTGCAGTATGAAGATGAAATTTTTGACAATAGAACAGAAAAATTTGGCACTCGTGTTCACCTATTTATCCCTTATAATTTAAAATATGAAAACTGAACTTAACTTTCTGGTAATTGAAAATGCACCCGATGTATGTGAAGGCATCATTAGGCGAATGGCAGTACATACACATTGGAAATCGCTGGGATATTGCACCGGTGTAAAAGATGCATTGGAAAAAATATATGAACACCGCCCTTCACTACTGTTTTTGGATTGGGGATTAATAGGTGGTAGTGCTTTTGAGATTATGCAAAAAACACAAAACATGGATGATTATCATCCATACATAATTTTCAATACCGGTTTTCAAAAAGACAATCCTGAAATTCCGCAGGAAATCATCAATAATTATCGGGTAGACAAATATTTAGTAAAACCCATTTGGGAAATCCTGAAACAGAACTTAAGCAGTTACCTGGAAGAGGCGGAAGAAAAAACGTATTTAGTGCATAACGCCCCTAAAAAAACATGGCTACAGGATATAGATGGCCGCAATATTTCGGTAGAATTAAATAAATTAATTTGTATTTGTCAGAATCCGCAGGAGCCCAGGCAAAGAATTTTTTATTTCCAGAATGGCCATAAAGAAATTATGGCAGTAATGCAATGGCATAAATGTTATGAACTACTTAACCGGTTTACCATTGATTATTTTATTACCAGCGCAAGGAGTCATTTAGTATGCAAAAACTTTATTGATGTTTACGAAAAACCTTTTGTGCGAATGCTGGGTTTTCCGGCAAAGATGGAAGTGGTAAAAGAAAAGGCAAAACAGTTTGAAGAATGGCTGCAGAAATCTTAACCCCAAAATAAATCAATGGTAAAGTCTAGTTTCGAAACTCCCGAAAGAAAAAATGATTATGAAAACATACTGGAAATAATATAGTGAATTTTTTTAAGCATAGATACCCTAAAATACATTGCTGATGCTGTATATCTTGATCAGAGAAATCATCCGGGGCACCAGCGCACTTCCTGGTCGGTGGCAAAATCTTTAGCGGTTAGGGGAGGTAGGGTCGATGCTGTATCACTCATACTTAATTTTATTGAGATATAAAGTTATTGAATATTGAAACACAAACAATGCTACTATATTTATAATAATAAATGAAATTTTTACGCTGCTATAACCAGCCATTAACCTTCATTATTTTGCAACGCTTCCCAATACTCGGCGGCCCTCCTGGTATGAGGCACAACAATTGTTCCTCCTACAATATTGGCAACAGCAAAAATTTC
>DAOLYC010000028.1:0-12577 GCA_035425605.1 Ferruginibacter sp. | reverse complement strand
TATACATATTTAGTTCTTCCTTATTATCCAGTACAGGTATCACATTTTTAAACCCATCATTTATAAGTTTTGCTATACGGCTGGTATAATTTTTTTGTTTAAACCCGTTACATACTATGTGAATATCCTTATTTATTTTTCTGCTTTTGTACAACGAGTTAATGATATCTATATCGTAAGCATAAGATGTTTCGAGATGGCAGTTATGCTTTAAAGTTTCTTCAACAATAAAACTGAAATGCGAACTTTTAGTACAGTAGCAATAATGATATTCGCCTTCGTACTTATGTTTCTTAAAAGCATTGGCAAACATTTTTTTTGCCTTATTTATCTGCATCCCTATTTTAGGCAAATAAGTAAGTTTTAAAGGGGTACCATGTTTATCTATCAGTGCTTTTAAATCTACATTATTGTATTGTAGATATTCATCCTTCAGGTTAAAACCTTCTTGCGGAAAATTAAATGTTTGCTCTACAAGGCTGGCGTAAGTATTGTTCATTAACTGGTAAGAGAATTTTAGTGGCTAATAATTTTTTACAAAAATAATCGAATGTACATATTTATGGCATACAAAAAACCGGAGCTGAAGTAATCAGTTCCGGCTTTAGAAATTTAAATGCCCGGTTTTATTTTACCGAGTCAATAAGCTTTTTAAATGTTTCAGGCTCATTCATTGCCAAATCGGCTAAAACTTTACGGTTAAGGCTTATACCTTTTACGGTAAGTTTGTTTATGAACTGGCTATAGGTCATTCCCTCAGCCCTTACAGCGGCATTAATACGTGCAATCCATAAAGTACGGTATTCACGCTTTTTTAATTTACGGCCAACGTAACTGTACGTTAAGCCTTTTTCCATTACGTTTTTAGCAACGGTATATACATTTTTACGCTTGCCATAATATCCTTTGGCGGCTTTTAAAATTCTTTTGCGGCGAGCCCTGCTGGCTACTGCATTTACTGAACGTGGCATATCTTAATTAGTTTAAAGTTAAAAGTTGAAAGTTTTAATGTAGGTACTTATTTAAGCCCTAATAATCGCCTTACAAAATGCATGTTTGAATCTGAAACTACACCATCTTTACGCATAGCACGCTTGCGCTTTGTTGATTTTTTAGTTAATTTGTGACGTTTAAATGCTTTTTGAAATGTGATTTTACCTGTACCGGTAACTTTAAAGCGCTTTTTGGCGCTGCTGTTGGTTTTAACCTTTGGCATTACATAACTGTTTTTAGTTACTCCCTACTGGCGGCCTAAACGGATAGGCACTTGTTGAGCCTTGTGGGAAATGTCTGAAAAAGAGAGTTTTTCTTTTTCGGGCGGCAAAGATAGGGTAAAATTGCTTTTAATTACTACGTTTTGGTGAGATTTTTTTATGAACCTCCATTTAGTATCGGTATAAACAGTGGTACATACATATTTATTGGAAGCTGTTATATATTATTGTCAAGTCCTTTATTCATCCATCCCATCAAAGCCTTCTGCTGTTTTATGGGAGTTTTTAAGCATTTGATTAATTGTATCTATTTCTGCAAGTGAAAAATACCGCCATTTGCCAGTAGGTAAGCCACTTAAATTTATATTCATAATTCTGATGCGTTTTAAACTATCAACCTGGTAGCCAAGCGCTTCACACATGCGACGTATTTGCCTGTTCAAGCCTTGTGTAAGTATTATCCTAAACCGGTTTGGGCCTTCTTGCTTTACAAAGCATTTTTGAGTAACTGTACCAAGTATGCGTACACCATTACGCATTTTTTGTATAAAATCTAATGTAATTGGTTTATCAACCGCAACAACATATTCTTTTTCATGCTGATTTCCGGCACGCAAAATTTTGTTTACAATATCACCATCGTTGGTTAAAAATATCAGCCCTTCACTTCGTTTATCTAATCGGCCAATGGGGAAAATTCTCGATTTAAAATTTACAAAATCAATGATGTTGGTTTTGTCTTTAACATCGGTGGTACAGGTAATGCCTTTGGGTTTATTGAGGGCAATATAAACGGCAGATTTCTTTTTTTTAGCTATCGGCTCGCCATCTACAAGTACAATATCTCCTTCTTGTACCCTGTTACCTTTCTTAGCTTCTATGCCATTAATGGTTACTCTTAATTGCTCAATATATTTATCCGCTTCTCTCCGGCTGCAAAAACCCGTTTCGCTTATATATTTATTTAAGCTGATACTCATTTTATGTAATAATACTTTTTAAAACAAAAGGTAGTTTAAAAGAATTATTTTTATCTCTTATTAAATAAAACAGCAGTATCACTCTCATGATACTGCCGTTTTTTATTTCAAATCTTTAATTAATCTTATTAGCGGCCAATTGTTTCCTTTTAGAAAGTTTTGCTTTTGGCGCAAACATCACCAGCATACGTTTTCCTTCCATCTTAGGCAAACCTTCCAAAGCCCCAACTTCTTTGAGGCGGTCGGCAAATTTGAGCAATAACAATTCGCCTCTTTCTTTAAACATAATTGCCCGCCCTTTAAACTGTACATGCGCTTTTACTTTATCTCCATCTGCCAAAAATTTCTCGGCATGTTTTACCTTAAATTCAAAATCGTGGTCATCGGTATTGGGTGTAAAACGAATTTCTTTAACCTCACTGGTTTTAGATTTCGCTTTCATTTCTTTTTTCTTCTTCTTTTCTTCGTACAAAAACTTGTTATAGTCAATAATTCTGCAAACCGGAGGTTTTGCCCCTGGAGAAATTTCAACTAAATCAAGGTCTTGGGATTGTGCAATTCTTTGAGCTTCATCTTTAGAATAAACACCTGGTTCTACGTTATCACCAACCAATCGTACTTCGGGTACTCTTATCATATGGTTAGTACGGTGTTCTTGTTGTTGCTCTTTCTTAAAACGAGGATTAAAGGCTCCTTTAGGCCTGGGGGGGAATGCCATTTATTATTTTTAATTTACAATGTTGTTTTACTTACCAAAAATATCATTTTTATTTTAGATAAGCCATTAGCAATATATTTATTTAATGTTACTAATCAAAATTTAGTTACTGTTGTTAGTACCGCTTTATTCAGATACCCTTTCATTTATTTCTGTACATAGTGCCTGAACAAAATCTTCAACAAGTTTTGTTCCTATATCGCCTTTGCCCTGTCTGCGAACCGACACTTTTCCTTCATTCATCTCCTTTTCTCCAATAACCAGCATGTATGGTACTTTGGAAACTTCTGTATCTCTAATCTTTTTTCCTATCTTTTCGTTTCTGTCATCAATTTCGGCACGAATATCTGCTTTTTTAAGCTTTTGCAAAATTGTTTTTGCATAATCTATAAACTTATCGCTTATAGGCAAAATCTTAACCTGTAAAGGCGCCAGCCAGGCAGGAAACTTTCCTGCATAATGTTCTAAAAGAAATCCTATAAATCTTTCGTGCGTACCCAACGGTGCCCTGTGAATGATTAAAGGTATTTCGGGTTGATTATTTTGGTTTGTAAATGATAATTTAAAGCTTCGGGATTGAGCAAAATCTACCTGGTTTGTTGCCAAAGTAAATTCACGACCTATAGCACTCCAAATCTGCACATCAATTTTGGGGCCGTAAAAAGCGCCTTCACCTTTTACTTCTACAAATGGCACGCCGGTTTCTTTGAGTACATTTCTAACCAATTCTTCGGTTTCTAGCCAAAGTTGCGGTTCATTTACATATTTCTGTCCTAATTTTTCAGGGTCGTGTAAACTCAGGCGCATTACATATTTTTCAATCCCAAATATTTTAAAATATTTTAGGTACATAGCATTTACTGCTTTAAATTCCTGTGCAAAATCATCTTTGCTGCAATAAATATGTGCATCGTTCATGTGCAAACAACGTACCCTCATCAACCCAAATAATTCGCCACTTTGTTCATACCGGTAGCAAGTTCCATATTCGGCAATTCTTAATGGCAAGTCTTTATAGCTTCGTTGTTCTGCATCAAAAATTTTATGATGGTGCGGACAATTCATTGCTCTTAGATAATATTTTTCACCGTCCATTTCCATTGGTGGATACATACTATCGGCATAATACGGTAAATGGCCGCTGGTTAAATAAAGATTTTCTTTTGCAATATGCGGTGTTACCACCCTTTTGTAACCGGCTTCTTTTTCAGTTTCTTTAGCTAGTTTTTCAAGTTCTTCAATTATTACTCCACCGTTTGGCATCCACAATATCAACCCAGGCCCTACATTATCATCCATAGTATAAATGCCTAACTCTTTACCCAATTTACGATGATCTCGTTTTTTGGCTTCTTCCATCATTTGTACATACTCGTCTAATTCTTTCTGACTGGGAAAAGTAACGCCGTATATACGGGTAAGTTGTTTATTTTTTTCATCGCCTTTCCAGTATGCGCCTGCAATACTAGTAAGTTTTATTGCTTTTATAGCACCTGTAGATGGTATATGTGGGCCACGGCACAAATCTGTAAAACCACCTTGTGTATAAAATGTTATTTCACCATCATTTAAATTACTAATCAGGTCAAGTTTATATGCATCGTTTTTTTCTGTAAAATATTTTATAGCATCTGCTTTAGTAACTGCTTTACGAATGTATGGGTTGTTTTGTTTTGCCAGTTCATTCATTTTTTTTTCAAGCATTGCTAAATCATCTTCCGTTATTTTTTTATCCCCCAGGTCCATATCGTAATAAAAACCTTTTTCTATTGCCGGGCCTACCCAAAATTTTACACCGGGAAATGCAGCTTCTACAGCTTCGGCCATTAAATGTGCCGACGAATGCCAAAATGTGGATTTGCCTCCGGTATCATCCCAGGTTAATAACTTTAGCGATGCATCTGATTGAATGGGTTTCATGGAATCCCATATTTGGCCATTTATATCAGCAGCTAAAACTTTTCTAGCCAATCCTTCGCTTATAGATTTGGCTATATCTAAAGCGGAAACCCCACTTTCATATTCCCTCACTGCACCATCAGGTAATGTAATTTTTATCATAACTGTATTTAACAAGTAACTGGTCGTTTGATTTGGCATTTATTTTATAATCAAACATCTTTACAATGTATTTGATGTTCAATTTAAATTGCCAATTTACCGGCTGCAAATTTAACGAGTTATTAGCGATTGAAAAATTTATCTAAAATATCTTTGTGAGGATGAAAAAAATTTTACCCATTGTATTTATAGTTCTCTTAAGCCAACTTGTATTTGCCCAAAATTTTACCGGGCAATGGAAAGGCGAGTTTGTTGACAAAAGCTCTTCTTTTACAGGTTGGGGCGGAGATCATTGTGAATATGTTTTGGAAATTGAATGCAAGGGAACAAAAGTAACAGGCTATTCGTACACTTATTTTAGCGATGGAGGTAAGCGTTATTATACTATTTGCCAACTTACCGGAAAATTAAATAAAGCCAGTAAGTATATTGAAGTAACTGAAATTAAAAGAACAAAAACAAATGTGCCTGTTAACATCCGAAATTGTTTTCAAATTCATAAGCTTACTTATTTTAAACAAGGAGATAGTGAAAAATTGGAAGGCACCTGGGTACCAGCCCCAAATCAGCAAGGCGATTGTGGTTTTGGAACAACTGTATTATCAAGAAGGCTACTTCAAAACACCCCCGGATACTATAGCAGTAAATCAAAACAAAAAGTACCTGTTGCCAAAGTAAAAACTCAAAAAACGACTACACCTGTAACTAAAGCAAAACCGCCAATTAAAAAAACTGCCCCTGTAGCAAGTACCAAAGCTCCGGTACTTAAACAAATACCGGATAAATTAAATACAGAAGATGCAAAACCTCCCGAAGAAATTAAGACAGATAAAACTGAACCAATAGTAAAGAAACCAGTTTCAACCAAATTTGAAAAACGCAACAGTGATGTTATTAAAACTATTGAAATAGATAATAAGACTTTTACTGTTGATTTATATGATAATGGAGAAATTGATGGTGATAGCATTTCGCTGTTTTTTAATGGCAAACTACTCTTATCGCACAAAAGATTAAGTGATAAAGCCATCAGCTTAAAGCTTAACATTGATGAAGCCATTGATATGAATGAATTAATTATGTATGCCGAAAACCTGGGTACTATACCCCCCAATACTGCATTAATGATTGTACATGATGGAGATAACAGGTATGAAGTACGCATTTCATCCGATCTACAAAAAAGTGGGGCAATTCGCTTTGTACATAAGCCAGATAACAAACAATAAAGTTAAAATTGTTTCGTTATAACCTCAATCAATATCAGATTTTATCATGAAAACCATTAACCGTGGCTTACTGCTATTTGCCTGCTTATTTATAGTAATCTTTTTACTTAATGCATGTGCAAAAAAAGACCATAGCACAGATTTACCAAAAGAACAGCAGATTGTTGGAGTATGGGGTATTAACAGGGTTCAACTTAAACTATACTCGGGAAGTACATTTTTAAAAGATACAATATTACCTAAAACCCCAAAACCAAAAAACTTTATAAATTTTGATGCAAATACTGGTTTTGAATATAAATTCAATACTACTACATCAGACATAGGTACATATCAGTTTTCCGGATCAGACTCATTGATTGCTGTTACACCAGGTTCAACATATCGTTGGAAAATGCTCACTATGACCAATGTGTTGTTTACATTGGTAAATACATCTACAAACGATCCTGCTTTTCCAGGATTAAAAGTAGAAACTTATTATACACTAGCCCGCTAATTAAATAAACATTCAAATTTAAAAGCATCTGCATTAAGGCAGATGTTTTTTTATAGATATAAGTATATTCAAAATTTAAAGACACTTAAATTTATTTTACCCTATACTTATTAAATAAACTCCAATAATTGGTTCCGCAATCATCAGAATTTTACATTCCAGGTTATTGCAGGAATTACAGGAAATAATGAAACCTGTTTTGCCTGAATTTCGAGGGTTCCGTTATAAGGGCTTCCAGATTGATCGAAATAAATGAAATAAGGGTTTTTTCGGTTATACAAATTATAAACACTAAACACCCATTCGCTTTTCCATTTTCTTTTTTCATTCTTTTTAGGGGTTAGTATGGCAGAAAAATCGAAACGGTGATATGGCGGTAATCGGTATTCATTTATCCTGCTATATTCCTGCGTAAGCACTCCACCTACTATATAAAAACGTTGTGGAAGTGTAGCTGCATTACCGGTTCCAAATACAAAAGATCCTGATAAGCGCCATTTTTTATTTAATTCATAAATGGCAACTATGCTCATATCATTTCTCCTGTCGTATTTAGCAGGATATTTTTCACCAAAGTTTAGTTGTGCAAACTTACGCCAGGTCCAACTTAATGTATATCCCAGCCATCCTGTTAAACGCCCCTTTGTTTTATTAATAAAAAATTCGGCGCCATAACTCCAGCCTTTTCCAAAAACAAATGAATTTTCAGTATCGTCCAATCCCGTTGGTGTATATCCTTCTTTATATTCTATTTGGTTTTGCATTTGTTTATAATACAGTTCCACTGAAGTTTCATACATATTATCCTTAAAGTTTTTAAAAAAACCTGCTGCATATAACCAACTGATTTGCGGCTTTACTTTATAAGTACTGGGTACCCAAATATCAGTTGGTAATGTAGTTCCTGCATTGCTAACAAGGTGTATGTATTGGAGGTTTCGGGTTACAGATGCTTTAATGGAACTTTCATCATTAAGGGCATATCTTATTGTAAATCTGGGTTCCAGTCCGCCATAAGTTTTTACTGCTTTCCCCTTTGCAAAAACTATACTGTCTAACCTGTTTCCATCTGCATCAGTTTCATAAATTTTATAAGGTCCTGTTTGTTGAAACCAGCTATACCTGATTCCTGCATTAATATTTATTTTATCATTTATTTCCCAATCATCCTGTAAATACAATGCCGCTTCGTTGCCAAATTTTATTTGAGCGTTATTGGGTTTAAAAACTGTAGAGTCTTGCCTGCCACTGATAACAGAAGGGGTAAATTTGTGATGTGTATAGATACCGCCAAATTTAATTTTATGGCCAGTGTATGGATACAGGTCAAAGTCTTGTTTTAAACTTATATCCCTGATACCCGAAGCAAGCTTCAATTCAAAATCGTTTTGAATGGCATTAAAAGAAAAATTATAATCGTTGTAAACAGCTGTTGTGTTGCCAAACAGTTTATTATTAAAAACATGGTTCCAGCGCAATGTGGCCGTTGAGTTTCCCCAGGGAATATTTATTTTTAAGCTTTGTTTACCATTTGTAAAATCAAAAACATCCCTGCCAAAATAACCACTAAGGTAAACTCGGTCTTTATCTGAAAAGATATAATTTGCTTTAGCATTCAAATCGTAAAAATAATAACCGCTGCCATGAAACTGGCTGGTTTTACTTATAAATGGTTTTGTAATTGCATCAATATATGTACGCCTTCCGGAAAGGATGAATGAAGATTTATTTTTTTTGATAGGTCCTTGAATAGAAAGCCTGGATGCTATTACACCTATGCCGCCATCAACTTGTAATTTTTGATTATTTCCTTCTTTCATTGAAACATCCAAAACACTTGACAGACGGCCACCGTATTGTGCAGGCATTCCACCTTTTATTAACGTTACATTTTTAATTGCATCGGCATTAAAGATAGAAAAGAAGCCAAACAGATGCCCCGTATTATAAACAGGTGCATCATCTAACAATATTAAATTCTGATCGGGGCCTCCACCTCTAACATAAATACCAGCACTTCCTTCACCTGCATTACGTACGCCGGGTAAAAATTGAATGGTCTTCAATAAATCTACTTCACCCAAAAAAGCAGGTATTGATTTTATTTGTTCGATGGGTAAAGTTACTTTACCCATTTGAGCGTTCTTAACATTGCCATCACGCTTTTTTGTTGATACAACTACTTCTTGAGATAATTTTATTTTGGGCAATATCTCAAAATTAAGTTTCACATCTGTGGTAAGTTTAATTTGAAATATTTTTTGACGATAGCCTATAAATGTACAAACCAGAACATAATTTCCTTCATCTAAAGTGATGGAATAAAAACCATATTGATTACTGCTAATTCCTTTTGTAAGCCCTTGAACCGAAATAGTAGCTCCAATTAAAGATTCTCCATTTAATGAATCTTTTATGTATCCACTTATGGTGTATTTATTTTGAGAAGCCGCAGTACATGAAGCCATCAGAAAAAATAAAATACAATAAGTTCTTCTCATAGAGCCATTGCTTATTTACCAATTAGTGTAACCAGGTTATTTTGCTTTAATGGTATCTTTTACCATTCCACAATGCAACATGGTTCCTTTAAATTCAGGATGATTTTTACCAAGGTATGGATTAATAACTTCAGTAGTACGGCTAATCCAGTTAGCGCCTTTATCATCGCCAAAAGCCATCGGGCAGTTTTGCCAATACATTTTTTCGCCTTCGTAGTTTACAATTTTAAAAAAGGGATACAGGTTTTCGGATACCATACTAAAATCTTTACGCATCTCTGTAATATCAGCCTGTGTTATTAAAGATGCTGCATTTGCTTTTATGTTTGAAAAATCGCCCAAGGCTACTTCATAAATACCTGTTGTATCTTTTCTCAATTCATCCAAAGGAATACTATCCATTAACTGAATAAAATTATTGGCATTCATTTTTGCTTTTGCAGTATCAGCATCTACCAGCGCTGCTGCAATAGCAAAATAAGAATTCATTGCAACCGTAACTGCATTATTAAATTCATTTGAATGTTTTTTTAAAGTTACAGGTGCTTGTTTTGGTCCATTATCACCATTGTTTGTACGACTAAATTGATACCAATAATAACCAGCTACAGCCAGGATTAGAAACAATGCCGTTAATAATATTCTTTTCATGCTTTTAATTTTATACAAATCTAATCACTCACTGATAAATAATCCCCGTTACTACAAGAATTTTTGATATTATAACATGATTTAGAGTTTAAGGTTCGATATTCGTTATTTTTGCCGCTAAAAGCATATAGCTTTTAAAAATTACTATGTTATTAGGATTACAAAATATAACTTTTGAGTTTGGCGCCCGTACCATTGTACAGGATGCAACCTGGCACATTCAACCCAATGAACGTATTGGATTAATTGGGTATAACGGAACCGGTAAATCAACTTTATTGAAAGTACTTACTGGTCAATACATGCCAAATAAAGGGACTGTAGAAAAAGGACGAGAAACAACAATTGGATTTCTTCATCAGGATTTATTAAGTTTTGATACAGAAGATTCGATATTGGAAGTTGCCATGGGCGCTTTTGAAAGAGTAAAAGAACTTGAAAAAGAAATTGAAGAGATTGGAAAAAAACTTGAGCAAACAGGTGATGAAGCGCTGGCACATGATTATGCCGATCGATTACATGAATTAGAAGTATTAGGAGGTTATGATATACATCATAAATCTGAAGAGATATTACAAGGGCTTGGATTTGCCAATGCAGATTTACAAAAACCTTATAAGTTATTTAGTGGAGGCTGGAGAATGAGGGTGCTGCTTGCAAAAATGATACTAATGCATCCCGATGTATTGTTATTGGATGAACCAACCAACCACCTTGATTTACCAAGTATAGAATGGCTTGAAAAATATTTAATACATTATCCCGGAGCAGTTGTGATTGTAAGCCACGACCGTTATTTTTTAGATAGGATGGTAACTAAAATTGTTGAACTATATCAACAACAGTTACACTTTTATACAGGCAATTACTCGTATTACGAAACCGAGAAAGCACTTCGTGTTGATATTCAAAAAAAGGCATACGAAAATCAGCAAGATTATATTAGGCAGCAGGAACGATTTGTAGAAAGGTTTAAAGCCAAAGCAAGTAAAGCAGCCGCTGCACAAAGTATAGTAAAGCGACTTGATAAACTGGAAAGGATTGAAGATGTGGAAATAGAAAGGCCAAACATGCGTATTAATTTTTCAGTTGATAAACAACCAGGCAGGATATTATGTACGCTTAAACATGTATCTAAAAGTTTTGGCAATATTAAGATAATTGAAAATACCGGAGCCGAAATTGACCGGGGCGATAAGATTGCATTAATTGGCGCCAACGGTAAAGGGAAATCAACTTTATTAAGAATAATTGCGGGTACAGAACAATATAGTGGTGAACGTATTTGGGGGCATAATGTAGATGATTCATTTTATGCACAACATCAACTTGAAGCACTTGATATTAATAATACCGTTTTGGATGAACTGAAAAGCAGCCGTAGTGGAAAAACCGAATTGGAGTTAAGAAGCCTGTTAGGCTGCTTTTTATTTAGCGGCGATGATACAGATAAAAAAATAAAAGTTTTAAGTGGGGGGGAAAAAGCCAGGGTTGCTTTGGCTAAAACTATTGTTAGCAAAGCAAATTTTCTTTTATTAGATGAACCTACAAACCACCTGGATATTCATTCGGTTGATTTACTTATTGAAGCCTTAAATAAATATGAAGGAACGATTGTTTTGGTTAGTCATGACCGGTATTTCATCAGTAAAATTGCCAATAAGATTTGGGAAATTGAGGATTATAAGATTACGGAATTTAAAGGAACTTATAAAGAATGGGAAGACTGGAAGATCAGAAGGCTGGCAGCACAAAAAGAACTGGAAACGAATGTTGTTAAATCTGTTGAACTTGAAACACAACACGAAAAGACCAGGAAAGTAACTGACAGAAATGAGCAAAAAGGATCTATAGATAAAGAACTTAAAAAAGAATTACAGAAACAAAAGACTTTTTTTCAGAAACTAGAAGAAAAAATTGCAAAACTTAATAAAACAAAAATGCAACTAGAGCTTGATTTAACAAAGCCCATTAATTATGAAAATAAAGCAAAGTTTATAGAAACGGAAACAGCATATAATGCCGCTATTTCCGAACTTCAAAAAGCAAATGCTGAATATGAAATAGTTTTTGAAAAATTAATGGAATTGGAGGAGAAGATAAACGGATAATAAAATACGAATTAAAGGAATTAAAAAATAATCCCCGGTAATTATCTTACCGGGGATTTTATTTATGAAACTTAACTTAATAATTAATAATTGCTTAAAGTCATTTCCACTCTCCTGTTTTTAGCACGACCGGCTGCTGTTTTATTATCGGCAACTGGTTTAGTTTCGCCATAACCTGTAGATGATAAACGACCTTCATCTATTCCTTTGCTAACTAAGTATGCTTTAACAGATGCAGCTCTTGCTTCTGATAAAGTTTGATTTTTATCATCCGCACCCTGGCTATCGGTATGTCCATCAATTTGAACTTTATAAGTAGGATTATCAGTTAAAATGCTTACAACGTCATTTAATTTAGAGTAAGATTTAGTTAATAATTTTGAGCTACCAGTAGAGAAGAAAACGTTTTTAGCAGCTACATTAACACGTTGAATAATTTCTTCGCTAATTACCGGGCATCCAAAATTAGAGGCAGGGCCTTTTTCGTTTATGCACTTATCTTCTTCATCATTTACACCATCACCATCAGTATCTGGAATTGGGCAGCCATTGTAACGAGCTACGCCTGGTACAGTTGGGCATTTATCTTCTTCATCATTAATTCCATCTTTAT
>DAOLYC010000027.1:0-13401 GCA_035425605.1 Ferruginibacter sp. | reverse complement strand
AAAAGGACAATAAAAATATCGCCGATAAAATGATTACTTATTTTAATGAGTACATTCGCAATACATATTTTTTAAACAATAATCATGTAAACGATGATCTTGTATCTGTTTTAAGCCGTAAAAGCGGTGTTGAAAAAGAAAAAGTTGATACACTTTATCGCAGTATTGCCGCAACGCAAAACAGCGATGTGGTTAACGATTACCAGTTACTTTCTTTGCAACAACAAATACAAGCGTTTTATAAAAGCAAAAGATAACTGAAAACAAAAACATCCCGGTTTGATAATAACGGGACAAAAAAAAGTAAAATGATAGAAGAGAATTTATTTGAACAACGCATTGACCTTAGCGACCTGCGCCGTTCCATTGATGCTATTAAAAATGAAATAGCACAAGTGATAACAGGGCAACAAAAAATGGTTGACCTGTTGCTTATTGGCTTGTTATGTGATGGGCATATATTGATAGAAGGCGTGCCCGGTGTGGCCAAAACACTTACCGCAAAACTAATAGCAAAAATTATTGATGCTGATTTTTCACGTTTACAGTTTACACCAGACTTAATGCCAAGTGATGTTACCGGCACTTCGGTATTTAATCCTCGGGATGGTGATTTTACTTTTAAACCAGGGCCTGTGTTTAGTAATATTATTTTAATTGATGAAATAAACAGGGCGCCGGCAAAAACACAGGCAGCATTATTTGAAGTAATGGAAGAAAGACAGGTTACTATTGATGGTACTACACATCAAATGGGTTTTCCGTTTGTTGTTTTGGCTACACAAAATCCAATAGAACAGGAAGGCACTTACCGTCTTCCCGAAGCTCAACTCGACCGATTTTTATTTAAGATTGAAGTGAATTACCCAACATTAAATGAAGAAATAGAGATATTAACCAACCAACAGGGTAAAACGCAACAACAGATGCTTGAAACTGTTAATAAAATATTATCTGCCAATGCTATCAAACATTTTCGTAACCAGGTGCAGCAAATAATTATTGAACCTAAGTTGATTGAATTTATTGCTAGCATTGTACACGAAACCCGTAATAATGCCGCTTTATACCTGGGTGCATCACCACGGGCATCACTGGCTATCCTACGATCGGCTAAAGCAAATGCTGCTATTAAAGGGCGTGATTTTGTAACACCCGAAGATATATTGGAAATGGCCCCGCATGTATTACGTCATCGCATTATACTTACACCTGAAAAAGAAATGGAAGGCGTTACTGCAGATGATCTGATTGAATTGCTTTTGAAAGATATTGAAGTGCCCCGGTAGTAACTTGTACCTTTTTATTTCTACAAATAATGTTGTTATATTTTTTGTTACAACTGGTTCGATATGAATAAAGTCTTATTTTAAAATTCTATAACAGATAATTTTCGGCATTACAAATTATATGCGTTTTATAAAAAAATATATTGCGGCTTTATATCTTACAAACAGGTTTTACCTGATGTTGTTGCTTTGTATTATTTTATTTGTAATTTCTTTTTTTATACCTGTAATTTTTACAGCCGTACAAATGGTTCTTGTTATATTTATTTTACTTACTATTACTGATTACATTTTTGTTTTTGTATTGGGAAAACCTCCTGATGCAAAACGTATAATAGCTGATAGGCTTAGTAACGGCGATGAAAATACCATTACACTTATAGTTAAGAATAATTTGCCTTTTACGGTTGACATGGAGATTATTGATGAATTACCGGTACAGTTTCAAAAGCGTGATTGGAAAAAATTATTTCGTATTAAAGCAAATGCACAAAAACAAATAGAATATAAATTAAGACCTGTTGAACGTGGTGAATATGGATTTGGCCGTATAATATTGTATGTAATTTCTATGCTTGCATTGGTAAAGAAACGACATAATATTAATGCAACACAAATAGTGTCTGTTTACCCATCATATTTACAGATGCGTAGATACCAATTACTTTCCCAAACAATAATACAAACCGAACAAGGGAATAGGCGCATGCGTAAAATTGGCCATAGCATGGAGTTTGAACAGATAAAAGAATATGTACGTGGCGATGATGTACGAAGTGTAAACTGGAAAGCAACTGCTAGAAAAGCTTCATTGATGGTGAATAATTATACCGATGAAAAAAGCCAGCAGGTTTATTGCGTAATTGATAAAGGCCGGTTAATGAAAATGCCTTTTGGCGGACTAACATTGCTTGATTATGCCATTAATAGCACTTTGGTACTAGCCAATGTTTGTTTGCAAAAGCAAGATAAGATAGGGTTGATGACTTTTGCTAACAAGATGGGATCGCTGCTCGCTGCCGACCGTAAGCCTTTTCAGCGTGAAAATATTTTGCAATTATTATATAACCAACAAACTACTTTTTTAGAAAGTGATTATGAAATGCTGTATATGCAAATTAGGAGCCGTATAAAACAACGCAGCCTCATTGTATTATATACCAACTTTGAATCGCTAAGCGGCCTAAACCGACAACTAAACTACCTGCGTTCTATTGCCAGGCACCATTTGCTGCTGGTAGTATATTTTGAAAATACAGAATTGCACAAGCTAACAAAAACAGATGCACGGGATATTGAAGATGTTTATATAAAAACCATTGCTGAAAAATTTGAATTTGAAAAACGACTGATTGTAAAAGAATTAAAAAAGCATGGCATACTTTCTATCTTAACATCACCACAGGCACTTACCATTAATACCGTAAATAAGTATCTTGAGTTGAAAGCCAGGCAGGCAATTTGATGTATAACATTTTAAATTTTATGTTTTTTGCCTAAATTCTCTAAAGTATATTTGCTAAAAAAAATTGCCTCGTAAAACGACATACCGGCAGCGCTTCAGCAATAAAATAATTGATGCAAGTGCTGTACCTGTAAAAAAAGAGCTTACACCAAGAATTCCGATAGACCCAGCTATACAACAACCTTATGCAGATGGCAAAGTGTTACTTATTAACAAGCCGCTGCACTGGACATCGTTTGATGTGATACGTAAACTGCGTAGCCTTATCCAAATTAAAAAAATTGGCCATGCGGGCACATTAGATCCGCTGGCAACAGGACTGCTGATAGTATGCACCGGAAAATTTACAAAAAAAATAAACGAATTTATGGCGCAGGAAAAAGAATATACCGGCACCATTACACTTGGCGCTGTTACGGCTACTTACGATCTGGAAAGTTTACCTGAACAACAAAAAGATTATTCTTTTTTAACAGAAGAGAAATTGTATAAAACAACGGAACAATTTACAGGCTATGTTCAGCAGTTTCCACCAATATTTTCAGCAATAAAAAAAGATGGCGTGGCCTTGTATGAGCTTGCCCGCAGGGGAGAAGAAGTTGAATTGAAGGCTCGAAATATTTATATAAAATTATTTGAAATAATTAATATTGAATTACCAATTATTCATTTTAAAGTAGTGTGCAGCACCGGCACATACATTCGTAGCCTGGCCAACGATTATGGAAAAGCATTAGGTTGCGGTGCTTATTTAAGTAGCCTTTGCCGTACACGTATTGGTGAATTTAAAATTGCCGATGCAATTGAAATTGAAGTGATGGAAAATTTATTGAAAAAATAAATTGATCTATCCAGTATTAAATGGTATAGCTAATTTACAAAGAGCCAAAAACATTTTTTAGAATGGATAACTTATACCGATAGTTAAATTATAATTTTCGTATCGCCATTTTTTATAACGATTATCATTATATGTACCGCCTGGATTATTGGGATCAGGAATTCTTTCTCCTCTTTTAAACAAGTTATTAAAATTAATATCAGGTATTTGCCATCCGTCGTTTTTGGCAATATCGGGTCGTTTAAACCTAAATCCAAAATCAAATCGAAGTATGAAATAATTAAAATCGAGCCTGAAACCGGTGCCAATAGCCACTCCCAATTGTTTATACAGGTTATTGAATTTAAACTGTGTACTGTCGGCTCCTCCTCCGGGATTGGTGTTTTTTAAATTCCACACATTACCGATATCAGCAAACAAAGCACCTCTTAATACAAGTGAATTAGGAATTATTTGAGCAATGGTATAACGGTATTCAATATTTGTTTCTAATTGTACATCGCCAGTTCGGTCGTTAAATGTATTAGAGCCATATGGTGAAAGAGATTGCGACCCTCGCCCTATGCCTCTCACAGGCCAACCTCTCATACTATTACTGCCTCCACCATAATACTGTTTAAAAAACGGTAAGGTAGTGTCTCTATTAAATGCAATACCTACACCTCCAAATATCCTGAAAACAAAAGCCGATTTTGGGCGGCTTACCGAAAAAGTATATTCTGCATCTACTTTTACATATTCCCTCATATATTTTTTAAAAATACCCAGCCTTCCCCATAATAAGCCCGACTCTTCGAAGTTTACTTTTACACTATGTTGCCGGTTATTATGTTTACTGTTTATTTTATTATAACGATAGCCCAAACTACTGCCCGCCACCAATGCAGTATTAAATGAATAGCGGAGGAACGGATTTTCGGTAAGTGTTTTTTTAAAACTATCAGTTTCATTGTACAACTTGGCAAATTCAAAATTCAATGGTTTAAAAATATATTGATGATTTTTTCTGGTGGTTGCACTATAGCCTATAGCAAAATTAAACGACTGTAGATTGAAAAGATTGATACGGTTGATATACGAAAGCCTGGTATTAATGAACGATTCTGTTGAGATGAAATTTCTCCTGTTATCGTATCTGCCAAATGGAAAAACTAAACGGGGAAACGAAATATTATTGGTATAACTTAATTCGTTTGAATTGATGAGGTTTTTAGTGTTGTTACTATCAGGCCTAAAATTGAACTCAACACCTGCAGAGATAGAGTTGGTCATCTTAATTCCTTCTTTACGCAGGTTACGGTTGATAAAGGAAAAATTACCCGACAAACCAAGCAGGTTACCTGCATTGGCGGCAGTAACACTGTTTGTATTGCTGGATGCTGAATAACTGGCCTCTATTCCCGCTTCGTACCCATATTGTTTACCTGGAATGAGTTGTGCAATAAGGTCAATCTTATGCAGGCTATCGTTACTTTTTACTTCTTTAATTTCTATATTGGTGCTTTGCCATACGCCTGCCCTGGCATAGCTATTAAGCGATTTGTAAAAGTTGGTTTGATTAAACAAATCACCTTTTCGTAAATACAAATTCCTTATCAGGAACCTTGGCCTGAAAAGATTTTTATGATAACGCAGGATAAAATTCGTATCGGCTTTACAGGTATCGCATCGTTTCCTGGCCAGGTATCTTACCGTTAAACTGCTATCATTAAAGTTATCGCCATTCTTGTAATCAGGTAAAATATAAATATTGTTGATGTAATATTGTTTTAACCTTGTACTGTCGGTTGGTGGGTTTAATACCACAGCCAGTTTAATGGTAGGCGAATCCCTTGCCAACTGTGCTTCTGCTAATAATTTAAGTTGCTCAAAAATGTCATCTGTAATGGTGGTTAAGGCTGCTACAGTGGTATCTCCACGCATTACAAGTTCTTCCAAACTAAATTTGTAATAGCCGTTATTTCTGTATAAATCAACAAGCCTGTTTAACTCTCCTAAAACAGCAGCTTTAGTTACGGGATTACCTTTTTGTATTAGGCTTTTATCAATATTTTGTATGGCCAGTTGCTGTAAATCTGGTTTTCTTAAGATATACATAAACGTATCAATTAAAGTAGGCTTATTAACCTGTACTGTATAATTTACATGCACCCGTTGTTGGTTATTAAACAGTATAGTATCGGCAGTGTAACTTGCTTTTGCCTTGTAATACCCTAGGTGTAACATGGATGTTTCCATATTTCGGGCTGATTTTGCAGCAGAAGCAGAATCAAAAGCCGGTGGAGCTATGATTACATTTCGTATAAAATATTTTGTTACTGAATTTATCCTGCTACTATCGTCTAATTGGGCAGATAAACGTTGTTTTAAAGTAGCTCTTTCTTCTTTACTAAATTTACCTCCCTTAACTTCGATAGTGTTTTTAACGATAAAGGGTTTTCCTTTTTGATATTTTTTTGGAATGGTACACGAACTAAGGATGAGGCAAACGATAAAAAAATATTTCATCTGCCAGGATAATTTATAAATTAGAAATGGGTTAAACTTCATAAATTTTTAAAAGATACTATGTTAAGCAAAGCACATACCAAATATATTCAAAGTTTGCGGCACAAAAAATTTAGAGATGAAACAGGATTGTTTCTTGCTGAAGGCCCCAGGCTAGTAAATGATTTTTTGAGCTGCAGAAAATTTATTTGTAAAGAAATATTTGCCTTGCAGCAATGGGTTAATGAAAATGCCGATTTGATAAATACTTTAAAAGGAACAACCATTTTTGATATTGAAGATTATGAGCTTGAAAAAATTTCGGCGCTTACAACCGCTCACGAAGTATTGGCTGTTTTTGAAAAACAAAATGCCAATTACAAAATTGAATTAGCAGGTAAGATAACGCTTGCATTGGATGCAATCCAGGATCCAGGAAACATGGGTACCATTATCCGTATAGCAGATTGGTTTGGTATAACCGATATCATTTGTGCAATTGGTACTGCCGATATGTATAATCCAAAAGTGGTGCAAGGCACTATGGGTAGTTTAGGTAGGATAAATATTATTTATACCGATTTGCCTGCCTGGCTAAATGTTAACAAAACTGTTAAAATTTATTCAGCATCGTTAGATGGAAAAGATGTAAGGGCTTTTGGCAAACTTAAAGAAGGCATTATTATTATTGGTAATGAAGCAGGAGGTGTAAGTGAAGAGGTACTTGAATTTGTTACAGATAAGATAACAATTCCTAAAATAGGAACAGCCGAATCATTAAATGCGGCAGTGGCAACAGGTATTGTACTTTCCCATATTGTTTAAATATGTAGTACATATACTACTTGTGATTAAAAAGTCAACTACAAAGCCATAAACTATATGTACATACATTGCAATAGTTAATAATTAATTTACCCAATACATCCTAGTAAAAACAGTAAAATAATTTTATGAAAAACACAGCCCCTCAAAATGAGCTACTGCTCATGGTACATTCTAATTTTTTTTCACAACAATTAGAAAAACTTTCTTGTACAGAAACTCAAGGTTGGTTTTCGCAAAAAGAACAACTTAAAGATGCCTGCTGGAATGGGCTTGCCTCTGAAATTTTACCAGAGTGTTTCAATAGTAGTATAGCAAACACAACGCCTCTTCATCAAATAAATGATGCCAACCTTTTCATCGATCTTCAATTTTCAACAAATAACACCGTTAAAGAAAAGCGGTATTCCTTAAACCCTTATGTATTTATGCAAATGCAGGAACTCAATTAAGAGGATGTAGTAACAAGTTTTAACTTTTGTATTTCGTTACTTAAAACATGCATTGCCATATCTTAATTTTAACATTACACATTTGTGCTTAATGGTTTCATTGGCATAATTTTTTCAATCTTTGTGTAAAACAAAACCGGTGAAATATTTTTTACTCATTTTATTTAGTGGATCAATACTATTTGCCAGGGCACAAAAGATTGAAAGTATTTATGTAAACTTATATACCGACAGCCTGAAGAAAGGCACTTTCAATTATATAAATATTGATGGTAAAATGTCGAATGGAAGGTTTCTTCCTTTAGATAGTACACAACTTATTTTTTGGTCTTCTGCAGGTAAATTCAATGGCAACAGTTTATGGATTGACAAAGGAATTACAGATGATAAGATAAACATAAAGGTTACTTTACGAAAAAACCCGGCAATGGTTAAGGAATTTACCATGTTTATAAAAAAACAGCCTGACCCCGAATTAAAAACTCTTGATGAAATAATGAAAACAAAAAATAAACCTTAGGAAAACAGGTAATATAGTAACTGCAAACAAAGTGCCCGGCAATTGTAAAAGTTTTGCCGGGCACTTTGTATTTACAATTAAATAAAATTTCTTAAACAAACTTTTTTGCGTCTTCTAAAAATTTAGTCAGTCCAATATCGGTTAAAGGATGTTTAAGTAAGCCCAAAATAGAATCAAGCGGGCAGGTGCAAACATCTGCTCCGGCTTCGGCACATTTTATAATATGGTTAGGGTTGCGTATTGATGCTGCAAGAATTTCGGTTTTAAATCCCTGTATAGAAAATATCTGACGCATTTGGTGTATCAGTTCCATACCATCCCACCCACTGTCGTCTATACGGCCAATGAATGGTGATACATAGTTGGCGCCTGCTTTGGCAGCCAAAATAGCCTGTCCACTGCTAAATACAAGTGTACAGTTTGTTTTTATACCGTTATCGCTAAACCATTTCAATGCTTTAACGCCATCTTTTATCATGGGAACTTTTACAACAATATTTGCATGTATGGCTGCCAGTTTTTTACCTTCGGCAATAATACTTTCAAAATCTGTTGATATTACTTCGGCGCTAATATCACCATTTACCATTTCGCAAATGGTTTTATAATGTGCTATTATAGCCTCCTGGCCTTTAATACCTTCCTTGGCCATTAATGATGGATTGGTAGTTACACCATCCAATATGCCTAAGTCATTTGCTTCTTTTATTTGTGCAAGATTGGCAGTGTCGATAAAAAATTTCATGTATGTATTTTTATGATTGGAGATTTATTTGCCATACAAAAATAAATTAAATGAAAGGTATATACCGTAAATATTTATACAGTATTCAAAAAAAGGAGTTACATATTAAAGCTTGGGAAATAGGTTATGGGTATAAAAAATGGCAAGTTACTTACATCGCACCGCTCAACCATCTACCCTTGCTACCTTCCGGTCCTGGGGGAGTTCAACAGGAGCTGGTCGTATAAGACTTGCCAAGGCAAAGATAAGGGATTTATGGGCAGGAAATTTGGTTTATAAATGTAAGGTTCTTAAAAACTTATTCCGGGTTTATCGGTTCTTGAAGCTATTTTTCCCACACCAATTAATTGATCGGTTCTATCGGTAAACGATTTGTAATACATTAGTATGGTATATTCATTTTCTGTTTCCCAATAATCGCCTTCCAGGTCACGCTTTTGTGTAGGATCCTTTTCATCTATTGCTATATAGGTGTAATTATAATAACCCTGTTTTAAAAATGCAGTTACTTCATATACACTTTTCGTTTCATTAAATTTCAATTTGGTTTTATCGTTAAACTCGTAATTGGTTAATTGCCCTGCTAGGTAAATGTCTTTATCTGGATATGGCTTGCCATCTGGTGTAGCAAGACTAAAATGTACGGTAGCAAAATCGCCTTGCCAGTAAGGGTTTATAGTTTCGTAAGTTTCTATAAGATACATACCATTCAAATCTTTAAAATAAACATATCGTTGCCCACTCCGGTCAACATCAGGAAAAAGGTACATATCGGTTGAAGTTTTATTATAATCTGCTTTTTGTACCCTGTCGCTCTGTAAGCGAAAACTTCTTAAATCCAACCATCGCCATTCCTTTCCTGCCGGAAAAACACAACTGTTTTCTGTATTATACTCAAGTGTATTGTTTCTTACAAAAGTTGGTTTAATATCTTTTACCGAATTATCCCAACGGTTGTTTTGTAACACAACTACTTTAATTTGTTGTGCGGCGCTAAAAGTATTTAGTCCATTTATATTGGCGGTAAACTGTATTTTTTGATGTGTTTTAAAAAGTTGAGGAGTAAAAGGTTGAACCACCTGGCCGCTTATTGATGCTTTCTGATCCAGTACCAGCATACGTTTAGTGAATATTAACCTGGAAGTATCGCCATCTAAAAAAACTTTTAAAATATAATTGCCCGACATGGTTAACGTAGTGTTTCTATCCGGCACTATGGCCTGGTAATGTGTGTACCTGGTTAATGCTATGGATGAATACCTGTATGTTGTTATGCGTTGTTGAGTAAATCCTTTGGTGTATAAAAAAGGGCTTATGTCAATTGGTTTCCAATCGTAATCGCAAAGTTGAAAACTGTAATAGTAACTTTTTACATTGGCATCAAGGTCATCAAAATTAAGTTCTAATTGATCGGTACTGTTAAGTTTATATATAGGAAGTGATAATTGATTGCCATATACATGAAAACGGACGGCTTTAATATTGTCTTTATAAACTGCATCGGCATATTGCGCTTTTGTTAATTTAAATGAAAAACAAATCAGTATTAAAAACAAAAAAATCGTATAAATTTTTTGCATCCGCTTTGTACTTTTAAATGTTTTATCATTTATCATATCAAGACCTGTTCATATTGAGTAAATAAAATACATTTGTAAGATAACAAAAAATGCCATTTGAATGTTTCAGTATTTATAGCAAAACGAATTGCCTTTGATAGGAAAGATGGGCATAAGGCATTTTCCAGGTTTATCATCAGGCTGGCCATAACTGCTACCGCCATTAGTGTAGCTATTATGATAGTGGCCATGAGTTTTGTAAATGGTTTTCAGCAGGTAATTAGCAATAAGGTTTTTAGTTTTTGGGGGCATATTCGGGTGCAGCAAAGTATAGAAAACCGTGTAAGCATTGCCGAAGAATTTCCAATTGCAAAAAATGATTCCATTGAAAATTTTCTTAAAAGCCTGCCACAGGTAAAATCTGTTGAAAAATTTGCCGCCAAATCGGCTATCATTAAATTTAATGCAGATATTGAAAGTGTTTTATTAAAAGGAATTGATAAGGATTTTGATTTTACAAGATTGCAGCCTTTTCTGCAATCGGGCAAATGGATTTCGTTTAAAGACAGTGGATATAGTAATGAAATAAATATTTCAACTTATACAGCCAACCAATTAAATGCAACAGTAAACGATAGTGTTTTTGTTTTCTTTTTTAGGGAAGACGGTTCTAAAACGGCACGCTGGTTAAAAATTGCAGGTATCTATAAAACAGCAATCGAAGAATATGATAAGAATTTTGCATTGGCAGATATCAACCTCATACGACGATTAAATAACTGGCAGCCCAACGAAATTGGCGGCTACGAAATATTTTTAAAAGATTACACTCAAACCGATTCGCTTAATAATTTTATTTATGCTCAGTTGCCCCAAAGCTGGTACAGCAGAAGCATAAAAGAAATATATCCTAATATCTTCGATTGGCTTGGCTTACAGGGGCAAATAAAAAATATGTTGCTTATCATTATGATGGTGGTAGCTGTTGTTAATTTGATAACATGCCTCATCATACTGGTATTGGAAAGAACCCGAATGACGGGTGTGCTTAAAGCACTTGGCGCTTCTGATTGGATTGTGCAACAGATTTTTTTATACAATACTGCCATAATAGCTTTTACAGGTATTGCTGCCGGTGTATTACTTGGATTGGGTATTTGCTGGTTACAACAGGCAACAGGATTTATAAAACTGGATGAAGAAGCTTATTATATGAGTACTGCCCATGCTGATATAGTTTGGTGGCAGGTTTTATTAATTTGTTTGGCTACTTTATTTGTGTCTTTTGCCACATTAATTATACCAACCATCTTAATAAAGAAAATAAACCCCGTAAAAGCAATAAGTTTTCGTTAATACACTTTAAGCCTTTACTTTAATTGCATTGTACAATTGCTTTATTTTAAAATTGCTATACACTATTTTATAAATCCAGTATATGAAATACCTTGCCGGTTTGTACTTACAACATCAAGGTTTGCAGAGCCATTGTTAAATATGGTAAGAAACAGTTTCTGAACTTCCATAACATCTTTAGGAATGATGGTTATCTGCCAGCCTTTATTTTGTTTTAATATTTCCTCTAGGTATTCAAATTTTGTTGATGTGAATTTTATCCCATTATCGGTTGCATCAACAGGAGGCCTGTAAGCCTGGCCAAAAAAGGGCAAGTAAGATATGATGGAATCTTTAGTTATAGTAAGGTCGTAACTATCTGTTAACTGGCGGCTGCTACCAATTTGTGGAATAACCACCTGCGCTTTAAATGTATAATTTTGAGAAGTTACTTTGTCTTTAATTTTATCAGCACCGCTTACCTGTGCCTTTAATGAAAATGAACCTGTGATGCTGAACATAATTAGCAGCATCATTATTTTTATATTTTTCATGATGATTGTGTATTTATTATATAAACAATAACAGAAAATATGCCAATCAGTAAGTTCTACTGTTAATTTTTATAAGTATATGAAACAAAGAAATACTTAATTATTTTTTTATTGTATTTTAATATCATCAGGGTCATCAATAATTATCTGTGGTTTTCCCTTGTATTCTGTAATGGTGCCTTTAATGCAGATGTTCTTATCAGTAAACATTTCGGTTAAGGGTTTATTGAACCGGGAATAATTTTTTCCGAAAATTATTATGGTAAGAGGATTGTTTGGAAATTTTTTTCCAATAGATATTTGTGTGATAGCATCAGTAGAACGGATACTGAAAACCCTGGAACAAACTGTTACCTTTTTGCCTAAATTCTTTTCAGCATCATTTACATTAATACCATTTTTGTATTCGGCAGTAATGGTAGTAAAATCAATATCCGGAGCAGGATTATAAAATAACTTATTCAATATAAAAGCAAGTCTCACTCCTGCTTTTAAAAGTTGTTTTTGAACTACTATCTTATTTGTTTGTAAATATTTTTCGTCCAGCATAAAGCCCGGAAAATCATAAACAGCATCTAACATGCTTCTGCTATCATACATCCAACCAATAAAATCAACATTTCGTAATGTATCAGCCAGATTAATATCATAATATTGTAAGCAATCGTTATCAGTTATTTTTGTAAGATCAATAATATCTTCATCCCAAAACCGGTGCAGGTTATGTGTTTTAATAGTGTCGTATTGTATGGTAACTTTATTCCCTCCAAGATCGTCGTCATAACCAGTATGTAAGGGATTGTGCAGGTCGCCCATTAAGTGCATCAAAATAAGCAAATCGGTTCTAACCTGGTCTTCACATAAAAGTTTTTTATGTTGCAGTTCATTATAAGAAAGTATTAAACGGTTTATGATGTTATCATTATTTGTAGTTACATATTGCTGCCCTTTTGGAAAATCTACATAATGCCAACTACGCATAAAATCATAATCAGCATTACTTTTTATAATATCCATCCAGTTGGCTGCAGTATCAACAGGCATATTGCCAAGCAACCGGTAAATATTTTCTTTTACATCTGCATTTACGAAACGCATGGCCAGCCTGCCAACAATGGCATGGCCTTCGGGCCCCCAGGCAAAAGAGCGGATAGGAAAACAAACATTGCAAAATAGCAGCAATGCAAAAATGTATTTAATCATGCTTAAACTTGAAAGACAAATGTACGTTTTTACTGATTATAATTTTTATTAGAAAAAACAGAAGTACAGTTACTGTATAAAATTTAGTAATGTTTGCCTGGCATTTATTTTAAGGATGTGCTGTTG